>BDTH01000034.1 GCA_002923195.1 bacterium BMS3Abin15 | reverse complement strand
ATGTTATAAAGGTGATACGTACAAAGACGGAAAGGATCGTGATAAGCAATAATGGTTTTTTTACTGAAAAAATAGTTGGTCTATGTGAAAAATATCCTGATATAGGAATAAGAATAAGCACCGAAGGACTTCAAAAGACGAATGATGAAATAAGAAAGATACCTGACGGATTTGACAGGACACTCAGAACACTCCTTACCCTGCGCCGGATGGGTATTAAGGATATTGGATTTGGAATGACGGTGCAGGATGCAAACTGCAAAGATTTGCTCCCTCTTTATGAATTATCGGATGCCTTAGGTTATGAATTCGCTACAGCAACACTCCATAATTCACACTATTTTCATAAACTGGACAATTCAATTAATGATAAGGATATGGTCTGCAATGAATTCTCAAAACTTATTGGTGAATTACTGAGATCCAGGTCCATAAAAAAATGGTTCAGGGCCTACTTTAATTATGGGTTAATGAATTATATCTACGGCGGAAAAAGATTGCTGCCGTGTAATATGGGAACTGAATCATGCTTTATCGATCCCCATGGCGATGTTCTGGCATGCAATGGCATGGATGTTAAAGTGCCGATGGGTAATATACGGCAACAGTCCTTTGATGAGATCTGGAACAGCAAACAGGCTAATAAGGTTCGCAGCATAGTAAAGTCATGTCCAAAGCAATGCTGGATGGTAGGAAGTGCGGCCCCGGCTATAAAAAAGCATCCTTACGGGCCCATCATGTGGGTTCTGAAGAATAAACTGCGTATACTCTTAAATAAAGAGTTGAGTTTGTGTTTGCCTGATAAATCCTGAAACATATTGAAACAAATTAATTCTGCGCTTTGAATTTAATGACTATATCATGAAAATAGTAGTTGTCGGCACACGTGGATTCCCGGGTGTACAGGGAGGGGTAGAGAATCATTGCGAATATTTATATACTCATCTCTCGAAAATGGGCTGTGACATAACGGTTTTTACGAGGAAACCATATGTTACAGATGAAAGTAATGAATATAATGGCGTAAAACTGATCTCTCTTGACTGCCCAAGAAATAAGTTCCTTGAAGCGATTGTTCATACTTTGAAGAGTGTGATCAAGGCCAGGAAACTTAATCCTGACATTTTACATATACACGCAGTTGGCCCTTCTTTATTTGCCATACTTGCCCGTTTTTTGGGTATGAAAGTTGTGATAACGAACCATGGGCCTGATTATGTAAGAAAAAAATGGCCGCTTCCTGCTAAGATCTTTCTCAAATTGTGTGAACGAATCGGTATCGCTTATGCGAACGGGATAATTACTATTGCGGGGAATCTAGCAAAAGACATTAAGGATAATTATGGAAGAGAGGCTGCGGTAATACCCAATGGTGTTGAGATCCCTAAACTGGCCCAAACAGAAGATTACATTGAAAAATTTAAATTGGAAAAGCAGAAATATATTTTAGCAGTTGGAAGGTTCGTTCCGGAAAAAGGTTTTCATGACTTGATAGATGCATTTGTGCTAAGCGGAATTGGAGAATATAAACTGGTGTTAGTCGGGGATGCTGACCACGAAGATGGTTATAGTCGTAGTTTGAAAGATAAGGCTGGGAAATACAATGGTATTATCCTAACCGGATTCCTGACAGGGCAAGCTTTAAATGAGCTTTATAGCTATGCGAGGCTTTTTGTATTGCCTTCATATTATGAAGGGCTTCCTATAGTTTTGCTTGAAGCACTGAGTTATGGGCTTTCATGTATTGCAAGTGATATCCCTGCAAACAGGAATATTGATATGGTAGAAAGCAGGTTTTTTTCTGTTGGAGATATTTTAATGCTTTCGAATAAGATGTCGCATTTTATTAATGAACCTTGGGAGCAAGAAGACAGAGTAGGACAGGTCAATATGATTACTGAGAAATATAATTGGAATGCAATAGCTGGTGAGACAATCAAGGTATATGAATGTCTGGATTAATATTAACGAGAGTCTAACTTAGTTGTTTGACAGCTTTAATGGTAAGGTGAATGTGAATAATATATCTCAAATGATATTTGTGGTCGGGAACAGTCGAAGCGGTACAACAATGATGTCAAATATTCTTGAGAATCATTTGGATATCTACAAGATCCATGAGTTGCACTTCTTCGAAGAATTATGGACACCTGAAGAAAACGATGAGTTATTAACAGGATCAGAAGCATTGAATCTGGCAAACAGATTATTGTCTGCACAAAGACATGATTATGTGTTTAAGGTCACAGAACGTTATATTGAAGAAGCTCAAAAAATTATTAGGACAATCGATAGTAATTCATTAAGAGCAATTTATATATATGAGGCTTTTCTCGGATATGAGGTATTTAAAAACAACTGTAAGGCCGCATGTGAGAGTACACCACGAAATGTGTTTTATATTGGAGAGATACTGGAGAATTTCCCTCATGCAAAGATCATTAATATGGTTCGCGATCCAAGGGATGTTTTATTATCACAAAAGAGGAAATGGAGGAGGTCTTATTTAAGATCCGGGGGCCGACCCCTTAAAGAGACCTTAAGGGCATTAATAAACTACCATCCTATTACGATAAGCAAACTATGGAATGCGGCCATAAGCGCTGCAGATAAGTTCAATGATAACGACAGAGTATGTACAGTGCGCTATGAAGATCTTTTGAAAAACCCAGAAAATGCTGTAAGCAGAGTTTGCGGTTTTGTTGGTATTGATTATGATCAGACTTTGCTCGATATACCGCATACCGGGTCTTCACATGTTAAAGACAGTAAAAACAAGGGGATACGCAAGGCTAGTGGCCCCAAATGGCAAGGTGGCGGTTTAAATTCAACCGAGATATATTTGTGCCAGAATATTACAATGCCTCATTTGAGAAAGCACGGTTATGAACCGGCTGCAATCAGAGCCAATCCTGTTTTATTGCTTTATTATTTTATTTCTTTTCCTGTAAAGCTTGGTTTTGCACTACTTTTAAATTTAGGAAGAATGCGCAATATAGCAGATACTATTAAAAGGCGTCTTTCATGATAAGTGCATATATAAGTAAATAGCAAAAAGTCTATTCTTCCCTATTTAAATGGTTATCTTTACACAGGGGAGGAGAAGGGTGTAATGAATAATAATTTCAATTCCAGGTCATGCTCGTTATGTGGGGAAGAGGAGCCTCGGAATTTCAAGATTTTCTTTGATGGATTTTTGAAGGTTTACAAATGCTGCACATGCGGTTTTGTGGCTCAATTACGGATCCTTTAATGAATGCTTCAAGGATCGGAGGGATCCTTTATTTTGGAGTTAAGTCATAGAGGGCAAATTATTTTACCCGATAGAGCTTTCCATGACAAGGAAATATTGTAGGACAGAGGAACTATAATGAATTTATCAAAAGAGATTCGCGATAAGTTGCGTTGCCCTGTTACAAAAGCACGACTTGAACAGAAGGGGGATTATTTGGAAAGTCAGGGGGATTCTAAAATACGATACCCGATCGTAGATGATATCCCTGTTTTGATAAATAATGAAAACAGCCTTTTTTCCATAGATGACTTCACAAAAAAAAGAAACACGACTTTTGATTTGCATGAAAACAAGATTAAAAAGCAGATAAATAAAATGTTGCCGAAGATCGGGGCGAATTTAAAGTCAAGAAGTAATTTTAAACATATGACAAGTCTGTTGCCTGGTCAAGCAAAAATACTGGTTGTTGGCGGGAGCATTGAAGGGAAAGCAATGGACACAATATATTCTAAAGAATCGTTTGAAGTGGTCGGGACCGATGTTTCATTTGGTCCTTACACGAAGGTGATTTCAGATGGACATGATATACCATTTGATGATCAAACATTTGACTGTGTAATTGTTCAAGCAGTTCTTGAGCATGTTTTAGATCCGAATCGCTGTGTTCATGAAATCCATAGGGTATTGAAACCCTCCGGTATTGTATATGCAGAGACCCCATTTATGCAGCAGGTGCACATGAAGCAATATGACTTTACAAGATATACGCATTTGGGACTTCGGAGGCTTTTCAGGCAATTTGAGGAAATAAAAAGCGGCGCCTGTGGCGGTCCGGGCATGGCTTTGGCATGGTCTTATGCCTACTTCCTTAAGAGTTTTACCACGTCAGCTATTATAAGAAGGTTTTTAAATCAGTTTGCAGCATTCACGTCTTTTTTTCTTAAATACTTTGATTATTACTTGATTGATAAACCTGGTTCGTATGATGCGGCTGCCGGATTTTTCTTTATGGGAAAGAAAAGTGATGACATTCTTCCCGATAAGGAATTAATTAAACAGTTCAAGGGCGTTTACTCTTAATGCTATGACAATTAATGGTATATTGAAATTTCCACATCTGGGGTAATCTACTGTGAAAGCCTATTTTTCACCAAATAAATAATCTACATGTTGCGGCTCAATGGATTGTTGTAGATCATAATAAAACTGCTTGCCCAAAGCAATAGCATCCTCAACCTTACGTCCCTGCAATGGGATGTCCAGTCTGACCATTAATCCTATCATATTCTTATTAAGTATCGAGAAGTACAGTTGTTTGAATTTCTGCTCTATCCAGTCATCTGCAATATTTTTATCAATAACGATCCAGTAGAAACTTAGCGTGCTCTTTCCATTTTTTTCAGTTAAAAGTGTATGAGCTTTAATGGTACGGTCTATAAGGGGGATATCAGTATCCTCCAAGTCTTTTAACTCATAGCCCGAGCTTGTGAAACATACTTTGGGATTGTGGAAGTTGCCTGCATCCAGCACAATAAAAATAAGATTGTTTCCATGACTGTCAATATAATTATAAGCCACAGCATCATTGATGAAATTAAACTGTGCTTCCTCAAGATTTATATCTAATACATCTGATATATCTCTTCCCTTCCATTCAGCAAATTTCTCGGGAAACTTTATTTTGGAAATGAAATTTGTACCGGTATATTGTACTTGAGGAACTGTGTGAATAATGATTATGGCAGTTATAAGTAAAAATATGACTATATAGGCTTTGCGATTATTTTTCATGGTACCTGCCTTATTTTTGGATGATTATTACTTGTATTATTTTATACAGCCGCTTTTTATATGATTACTACTTAACTATCGGAGGGCTTTCGGAAGTACTCATCTTTTCCAATAGTGACTCAATACCTATTAATCCGATAATAGTGATAATAAACATTACAATGCCGCTAAAGTTATGAAAAAACCCCTGTCCGGCCTTTTCTCCGAAATAGAATGTTATAAGGCAAAGTGTTATTACTCGAAAAAGGTTGCCAACTAGGGCTAATGGGACAATAAAGGCGGATAAAATAAATTTTTTCGGTATGCTGATCTTACTTATATAAACATAGACTAGCCCAAGTGATAGTAATGTTATAAGAGATCGAAATCCACTGCAAGGCTGTCCCATGTAGATATCGTTATAACCAATTGTAAGCAGGAGGCCATCTCTTGATATAGGATACTGAGCAAGTTCCAGAAGTATCTCTGTGGCGCTGGAAATGCCATGTCTCATGGGAAGTGTGATGCTGTCCAAAATGCCCAGGGGCGGGGGCACCAGTAAAAGCAGATATACTACCGGGAACCATAGTACTTTCATTACACGGGTCCCGTAAAGATAGATAATCAATCCAGTTAGTACAGGGATGAGGGAGAGGATGGATATAAGATGATAGATCTGGCGCCACCCAAAAACAAACATCAATATTCCAAATAAAAGAATAGGAAGGCCGAACAACTTGCCTTCGGCCCTGGTGTCCTGAATAGTATCTTTGATTTGATTCCGCTTGCTCCAGACCAAATATAATGATACGGGAAGGATGAAGTAGGCATGAGTATAGTCAAGCGCTTCCCATTTTACACTGTAAAGATGCAGGAATGTCGGCGAGTATAAGACTGCTACCATAATCCA
>BDTH01000033.1 GCA_002923195.1 bacterium BMS3Abin15 | reverse complement strand
AGGAATTCTGAAAATGAGGCATAATAACTAAAGCCATCCCAGCGATAGAACGCATCTCCCATAAGATAAAGGGAAAAGATAACAAATATTAAACGAAAAAGCTGCCAAAAAGATATTTTCATACTCATCGGGGGGAAGCATCTCCTGTAAAATAAAGTGGAAATATTACGAATATTATACGAAACACTTTTAGGGAAAATTTTGTTGATAAGCATATAAAAAAATCATTGTGTAAAAACAATGTTCAGTCTACTTATAAGTTGTCGTTTTTAAATTCAAGCTTTTGTTTTTGAATTCGCGTTCAATCTCTCTTCCATCGGGATATGTCAAGGTTCCTGCCATTTTTCCATTCGCCCCTGAATATTCTCCCATTGGGATATATGATAGTTCCTTTTCCGTGTCTTCTGCCATTTTTCATCTCGCCAATGTACTGACCCCCGCTTTGAAAGGTAATTGTCCCTTTTCCGTGCATATTCCCATTCTTCCATTCCCCTGCATACCTGGCTATATAATGAGATCCTTTATCATAAACAATTGTTCCGAGTCCATCCTTTTTGTTATTTCTCCACTCACCTTCATATTTATATAAATTGGGATACGTTAACGTTCCTTTTCCGTGTCTTCTACCATATTTCCACTCACCTTCATATTTCATACCGCTGTTATATATATAAGTGCCTTGACCATTCCAGCAATTTCCCGATACACATTCATTATCAAATGGATCTGCAACATAAAAAACGAAAACCCCTAAAGAAAGTGCCAAGTAAAAAATAACAATAAAAAGCAAAATTCGTTTATTTATTTTCATTTCAACTTATGTTCCACTTCTAATCCTTTCATTAGCCTCCTTAAGATTATCATAAATTAAATTAAGAAGACGTTGACCTGTTTCAGGTTCTTTTTCAAAAATGTTATTCAATTCATCAGAGTCTTTTTTTAAATTAAAAAATAATGACTTTCCAGTATCAAGATAATGTATCAGTTTGTAGTCGCCTTCCCATACTGCAATGGTCCCTTTTGTAATCAATTGTCCCCGGCCCGGGTTCGACTGGAAAGTCATGGAGAATACCGGCTTTGCCGGAAGGCTTTCTCCGCGCATTAGTGGTACCAGTGACCGCCCTTCCATCCACGAAGGCACAGGAATGCCGGCTAACCGGAGAACCGTGGCCGGTATATCTACCTGCTCCACCATGTCATTTATAACCCTTGCTTCTCTCTGAGCGGGCTCTTTAATAATAAGGGGAATATTGGTTACCTGTTCATAAAGATGTTGCCCCCCATGGGCTATGTAATTATGTTCGAAGCTCTCACCGTGGTCTGAAGACACAATAACCACGGTGTTCTTTAGTTTACCCCTTACTTTCAGTTGTGAAATGAAGTCTTTAAATTGCTCATCACAGTATCTTATGTACTCGTCATACCGGGCCCTGAAAACAGTAATTTCCGGCTGTATATCTGCAGGAAATTGCTGAAAGGTGACAGGTAAATATTTGATAGGGTTAACTTTTGACTTTAACTTGCGCTGCGTTTTACCTGACCTGAGTTCAGTTGAAGAATCAAATATCCCAATATAAGGCTCAGGGGGAACATAAGGGAAATGAGGTGGATAAAAATGAATCCAGGCAAAAAAAGGCTCTGGAGTTTTTTTATCAATAACCGTTAAAAACCTATTAAAGACAAGTTCAGGCGTTATAGCTATCCCGGAAACATCACGTGTAGCTGTAAACAGAAGCTTACCTGCAATAAAATCGTCATCTATGATCCAGTCATAAAGCTTAATTTTACCGAAGAATATATTTAGAATATCTCTAATCTTACCACGTAAAGTGCCTGTTGAGATTCGCGGGGCAATGTCAAAACTCCTAAAAACGCCCATTTCTTCAACTAAGCCTATATGACGGTCAATAAATACCATATTATAGTACCCTTTTTTCTTCAATAGAAACGGCAGGCTTTCGATATTATTTCTTGCGAGATTTAACCCTCTTTCATGAAATGACAGATGTGTCCATACTTTCTTTCCCGTCATCAAGCTAACAGTAGTAGGGGGTGTCCAGTTGCTCTCAGCCTTGGCGTTTGTGAATAAAGAGGCTTCCTTTGCCCATTCATTAAGAAAAGGAGTTGTCTCCCTGGAATAACCATATACAGACATATCCTTTGCTGTCAGGGCATCAAATGTAACCAGTAATATATTCGGACGGTCGCTATCCGCTATTGATGATTCAACCACTTCATGCAATACAGCATTATCCTGCAACCTTGTCCAGGCATGATAACCTACCAGAGGGACCGAAACCAAAAACCATATGCCAAATAACCACACCAGAGGGGTTACTCGCTCCTGTACAACACCTACCCACTGTTCAGCCCTGCCGCGTAACAGCCATGTCAGAAATATCGACACAATTGTCACTATTACAAGCACCAAAAGCTTCAGTATTAATAATGCCTCGACATTGCTAATCAGTTTTTTCCCTCCCCACGCTGATAATGCCAGTAACACAAAAATAAATATTGACAGCAGAATATGCTCTGTCCGGACTTTCATTCCCATACGCTGACAAATCCATTCAAATACTCTAAAGGCCGGCCATACAAGTAAGGCAGTAAATGCTGCCATAATGCTCCATAGGACTGTTACAAGGGCAACACTTGGTATGAACTCAAAAAACGATCCATAATACCTGAACCCGTCCCAGCGATAGAACACATCTCCAAGGAGATAAAGGGAGAAAATTACGAATATCAGACGAAACAGCTGCCGGAAAGACATCTTCTTCTCATCAAACAAGCATTTCATATTTTTCTCTTTCATTTAACTATTTCTTCTCCGAATCACTTGTAATGACCATTCCACTTCTAATCCTTTCATTAGCCTTCTTAAGATTATCATAAATTAAATCAAGAAGACGCTGGCCTGTTTCAGGCTCTTTTTCAAAAATGTTATTCAATTCATCAGGGTCTTTTTTTAAATTAAAAAGAAGAGACCATTTCCTTTTATCCTCAAGAATGTGTATCAATTTATAGTCCCCTTCCCAAATTGCATAAGATCCATCCGGTATTTTATGATTACTTTTGGGCTTCATCCGAAGATTCATGGAAAAAGCAGGTTTTGGCGGAAGCGCCCTCCCCTTCATAAGAGGCAATAAAGAACGCCCTTCCATCCATGACGGCTTCGGGATTCCGGCTATGTCTAAAATTGTAGCAGGGATATCCACCTGTTCTGCAAGTTCATGAATAATTTGTCCCTTATTCTGATTTGGCTCCTTGATAATAAAAGGGATATGAGTAACAGACTCATAAAGAAACGGGCCACCATGCGTATGATAACCATTTTCAAAACTTTCTCCATGATCTGAGGACAAAATAATAACCGGGTCCCTGAGCTTGTTCTTCGCAGTTAATTGTTTAATAAAATTCTCGAACTCTTTATCACAATATCTTATAAATTCATCATAATGAGATCTTAAAATGTCCATTGACGGCTGCATTTCCCGTGGATAGGGTTGAAACTGAAATAAATATTTATGTGATTCTAATCTAACGGCATTCTGACTTTTATAAGTTCTGAATTCAGATGAAGGACTGAAAATCCCCCTGAAAGCTTGAGGGGGAAGATAAGGGTCATGTGGCGGGAAAATATGAATCCATGCAAAAAAAGGTTCAGGAGGATTGTTATTAAGAACATCCAGGAACCTGTTAAATACTATTTCCGGAGGTGTTGTAGTTGTAGAAATATTACGGGAAATCACATTCAGCAATTTACCAAACTTGAAATCTTCCTTTAGTATCCAGTCATGTAGTGCAATTTTGTCGGCAAATAATCTGCTAAGTAATTTATCGATAATGCCTGTTACATTTAATCCATCTCCAACCAATGAATGAGGAGTGCTGAATTCTGCCGGAAGGGGCGCAATGTCAAAGATGCCGGCAATCCCTAATGCTTTAACCGAGGATAGAGTATTCGTTACAAATGCCATATTGAAATATCCATTTTGCTTTAATAACAAAGGGAGACTCTCGATATTGCTTTTCAGGGGCGCAGCTCCTTGTAGATGAGCCGCCATATGAGTCCACGGTCTTTTGCCGGTCATAAGACTGGCAGTAGTCGGCACTGTCCAATTGCTTGCAGCTTCAAGATTTGTAAATAATGTTGCTTCTTTTGCCCACTTAGTAATAAACGGGGTTGTCGGTCTGTGATAACCATATGTCGACATATCTCCGGCTGCCAGGGCGTCAAAAGTCACTAAGATAATATTAGGCCTCTTTTTGTCTGACACTGAAGGCCGGGTCACTTCTTTTGTTATAACTTTATCTGTATCTTTGAACCATGTATGATATGTCACAACAGGGATAGAAACCAGAACAATCATTCCAAAGAACCATACCAGTGGAGTTATACGCTCATGAATTATTCCAACCCATTTTTCAGCCCTGTCACGCAGTAACCATGTAAGGAATACCGACAGAAGAGAAACACATATTAGAACTATAAGTTTTGTTTGTTGTGAAGTAAGTATAAGAGGCCATAACAGTTTTTTGCCTTTCCAGCCCAACCCCCCCAATATTATTAAAATACTTAAATACACTAATAAGTGTTCTATCGTGATTTTCAATCCCATACGATGGCAAACCCACTCAATTGAGCTTAACAACAGCCAAACCAGTAATGATGTAAACAGTGCAACAATACTCCATAGTATTGCTGCAAGGGCAACACTCGGTATGAATTCTATGAATGTCGAGTGTAAATTGAACCCGTCCCAGCGGTAAAATGCATCTCCAAGGAGATAAAGGAAGAAAATTACGAATATCAGACGAAATAGCTGCCGGAAAGAGTTCCGTGCCTTTTTAATGATCATAATTTCATCGACTCAAGCGTGACTTTTTTTCTTTCAAAGAATATATTTTCAAGCCGGGTATCCGACCGTTAGTGATTTCTTTATAATCAGAAAGAAACTGAGGGGTTTTATTCGATTTACCCCAGAAAAAATAATACTCAATATTATACTTTTTTAATTCATTTTCCAGTTCCCTGTCACTTATATTTTCGCCTCGCTGGCCATAGTACCTGCTGTTTAGCCAATATGCCAGCCGGAAGGTTTTATGCCATGCATCATGCACAGGAACATACTCCCTGTTCGAAGCTATATTCCCTTTGATGCTGTATTGCTTTAAATCAGTACTTACATAATACATATTACTATCCATCCCCCCCCTGTTTGCCTGTATGACGGACTTTAGAGGAG
>BDTH01000032.1 GCA_002923195.1 bacterium BMS3Abin15 | reverse complement strand
AAAGGAATAGCGGAGGAAATAATTCCCAAGGTTGTTAATAGAATGAATAAGACGGGATCAACATATAAAAATATACATGTAGCTATCGGTCCTGGGATTTGCCAAAGATGTTTTGAATTCGACAGGCAATTATTCAAAGAACGCTTTAAAAAATATCAAGCGCCCATTTACAGTCTCAATTCCGGAAGAAGCGCTTATCCCGATCTCAGAAGAATTATTCTTACCCAATTAACAGGAAACAAAACGGGGAAACTGGAAAGGAAAAACATTGAAGTGATTAATGATTGCACATATTGCAATGCTGAAAATTTTTATTCCCACAGAAGGGACAAAAAGGATCCCATTGATGCAATGATTGTGTTAATAGGAATGAAAAAGTCCTGAGTTGTTAAATCGCCTAACTGAATAGCTAGGCGATTTTTTTATCTACTGAGACCTGCCTCGCGTTGCTTATCAAGGCGGGTATCTATATAGACACATTGACCTGATGGTAAAAAGAGGTTAAATTAAACTATACGCTATGAACCCCGTTAGATATTTTCTTGATATCTTGCAGGGTTAAATAATTCACTTATATCTAACGGGGTGAAAAAATTAGAACTTTTGACTCTGGCGGGCTTGCCCGCCAGAGCCCCGTAAAAATTAATTGCTAATGTAATTAGTATTTAGAAATATAAAATGACTAAAAAGTTAGAACTACTCGCGCCGGCGGGGAGTCCGGAAAAACTAAAATATGCGATTCAATATGGAGCGGATGCTGTTTATGCCGGCATACCGGATTTTTCTATGCGTTATCGGATAAACAAATTTACTGAAAAATCGCTGAAGGAAGCGGTAGAATACGTTCATAAGTACAACAAAAAAATTTATGTGACAGTCAATATTTATGCCCATAACATCCACATAAAAAAAATTGAAAAACATTTAAAATTTCTGAAAAATTTAAATATTGACGGAGTAATTGTTGCGGATCCTGGAATTATAAATTTAATTAAAAAGCACTTGCCCAAAGTAGATATCCATCTTTCTACTCAGGCCAATACTACTAATTGGCAAGCGGCTAAGTTTTGGTATGATCAGGGAGTCAAAAGAATAGTTTTAGCCAGGGAGATTACGCTGGAAGACATAACAGAGATTAAAAAAAATGTTCCCAAGTTAGAACTAGAATATTTCGTTCATGGAGCAATGTGCATGAGTTATTCAGGGCGGTGCGTATTAAGTAAATGGATGGCAAATAGAAGCGCTAATCTAGGAGACTGCGCCCAGCCTTGCAGATGGAAATACAAACAAGTAGCAAGTAGTAGGTATAATGTATCAAGTATGAGAGTTGAAGACCAGAAAGGGGAATACGAGATTGATTTGGAGGAAGACAGTCAGGGAACTTATTTCTTTAATAGCAAAGATTTAAACCTTCTGAATTATTTGGATGAGTTACAAAAGGCGGGAGTAGTGTCTTTTAAAATAGAAGGAAGGAATAAAAGTGTTTACTATTTAACAACCGTCGTTAAATCTTATCGAAAAGTCTTAAATGCAATTGTTCAAAAGATACCTAAACAAAAAGAGAACAAAATTACAAAAGAAGCACAAAAAGATTTAGGCGACTTGATGCACAGAGGATACACTACGGGATTTTTATTGGGAAACGAACCAGAGCACAATTTTTCAAAATCTCACGAAGACAGCCCCTATGAATTTGTGGGAGAGATTGTGAAAAGTGAAGGCAACTTAGTAAAGATAGTGCCTCATAATGCGATTTATAAAAAAGATAAATTGGAAATTATTGCGAAAGAAAAAAATATCCCAATTAAAATAAAAAGCATATTAGATGAAAATAAAAAAGAAGTAAAATCAGCTCATGGGGGGCAAGATAAATATTATTATTTAGAAATAGATAAGAAAAATGTCAAACCCATGTCATTACTAAGAAAACATACATAAGAGCTTGTGACACTTTACTGCGATCGCGAGATAGTGTAGTATTTATGCAAGAATTATGAAGTACTCAAAGTATAAAAAAAGACTAGCTAGAAATATATTAAAAAATACTCTCGATACGGGATCATGGATTTTTTCAACCATAATATCTCTAGGCGAAGTGACCATAGATTCCTTTTTAAACCCGTCTTACTACGCAGATCTGCCTAGTGGCAAGATAGAAATTACCAAAAATTTTAATATTAAGAAGGTTAGAAAAAATACAATAAGGCAAAACATTAATAGGTTACGGAAACAAGGATTTGTTAAAAAAGAGAACAATAAATACTTATTGACCCTAGCTGGAGAAAAGCTGGCTGGTTATATATTAAAACGTAAGAATCGCTTAGAGAAAAAATGGGACAGGAAATTTAGAGTGGTAATATTTGATATCCCCGAGGAAAAAAGAAAAGATCGCGATTGGTTAAGAGATGAGCTTTATTTATTGAACTACAAACAATTGCAAAAAAGTGTTTTTATTAGTAAATATCCCCTAACTACAGATTTAATAAAGGATATCAAAAGAAGAAAGATTGGAGATTTTGTTAATTACTTGCTAGTTGACAAAGTTTATAATAATAACGGTTAATTATTGAGAATGACTGTAATTATTGTGACACTTAACTGCGATCGCGAGATAGTGTCATGGAAATAAATTAATTGAAAAACACTTGTAAATAAGGGAAAACAGAGGTATAATTTACCTATAATTATGGCAAAAAACGATCAAAACAACGATTTAATGGAAAAAATAGTATCCCTTACTAAGAGGAGGGGTTTTATTTTCCCATCCTCAGAGATTTATGGAGGATTTGGAAGCAGTTATGATTATGGCCCCATAGGAGCGGAACTTAAAAATAATGTAAAACAAGCTTGGTGGGACGAAATGACAAAATTCCAAGACAACATTGTTGGATTAAATAGTGCCGTGCTTATGTCTCCAAAGGTGTGGGAGGCCTCAGGCCATCTGACAGAGGGGTTTGCTGATATGTTAGCAGAGTGTAAAAAATGCAAACGGAGATTCCGGGAGGATCATATTGAGGAAGGAAAGTGTCCTGAATGTGGCAGCGAACTTTCCGAGGGAAGAAAATTTAATTTAATGATGAAAACTTTCATAGGCTCAGTGGAAGACAAGGCGGCAACTGCCTATTTGAGAGCAGAAACCTGCCAGGGAATTTTTATAAATTTTGAAAATGTGAGGGAGTCTATGCGAATGAAGATTCCCTTTGGCATTGCGCAAATAGGAAAAGCTTTCCGCAATGAAATAACTCCGGGAAATTTCACTTATCGGACGCGGGAATTTGACCAGATGGAGATGCAGTTTTTTGTTCATCCTGACGAAGCGGACAAATGGTTTGATTATTGGAAGGACGAACGGCTTAAGTGGTATCTGGGTCTAGGGATTAAAAAAGAAAATATTAGAATTCGCGAACAAAAAAAAGACGAACTAGCTCACTACGCTAAGAAGGCAGTAGATATTGAATACAGGTTTCCATTTGGGTGGCAAGAGATAGAGGGAATTCACAACAGGGGTGATTGGGACTTAAGCAATCATTCTAAGCACAGTGGAAAAGATTTGTCTTATGCGGACGAGAAGACTGGAAAGAAATTTATTCCTTATGTCATTGAGACATCCGCTGGAGCAGACAGAAGCACTCTTACGTTCTTAATAAATGCCTATGAGGAAATTTCAGGCGGGCGTACAACTACAACCGAGTCAATTAAAGAGAAAGAAGTCGTGCTAAGGCTTAACAAGAAATTATCTCCGGTAAAAGTTGCAATCCTTCCGCTCTCCAAAAAAGAAGAGTTGGCTAAAAAAACCAGAGAGACTTTTGATTTAATAAAAGTAAAATTTGAGTCTCAATACGATGAAACCGGATCAATCGGAAAAAGATATCGCCGGCATGATGAAATCGGAACACCCTACTGTGTAACAGTAGACTTTGAAACATTAGAGGATAATGCAGTAACAGTCCGTGACCGAGATACAATGAAGCAAGAAAGAATAAAAATTAAAGAATTAACTGAGTATTTAAGTAAAAAACTAAGTCAGTAATACGGCCAATTTTAATGAAATATCAAATAGAGAGGTGGCAACTCCTTTTGGAAAAAAGAAATTGGAAAATCTAGAATCAGTCAAGCCAGAAGAAGCAAAGGCGAGGAAGATTGATGAAGAAAATAATAATCCCCAATATTTGCCAGAAAGAAAAGAAGAAACTGGCTATTATAACACGTTAAGAGCAGAACTGGAGGAAATGCAAAAGGGATGGGTTGACTTGCATTTTGGTCAGATTGATGTTGATGGCTTAAGCACAGAAGCTCTAGAATTATACAGAAAACACGTTAAGAAAAAATTAACAGAAGAAAAGATCAGGAAATTTATGGAAAACACCTCAGGAGGCAGTGATGACTATAATTTTGCCGCTATGCTTCTCAACTGGCAAATAGCCGAGACTGTTGACGAAAAATATAAATCTAAAGAAATTAATAAAGGTAAATAATTAGTAAAATATATGACAATCCAACAAATTTACAAACTGGCGATTGAACTGGGAATCAAGTCAGACTTTCGCCCGAAAGAGGAAATACAAAAACAACTTAAAAGAAATAAGGATAAATATAACAAGCTTTCTAAAGAAGAGAAGGATTTATATGATGTTGAAAAACTAAACAATCCCTATTTGGACAGTCGGATAAATTTTGACAATGGGATTAAAAATGTAAAAAGAGTAATAACCGGAATTGATATTGATAGCGCCGAGCTTATGGTAGCTAGGTATTTAACCAATCATAATCCTAAAAAACCCATTGATTTGGCAATTGCCCATCATCCGACCGGAAAAGGATTGGCGGACCTTTCTGAGGTAATGAATTTACAAGCAGATGTACTGGCTCAGTATGGGGTGCCTATTAATATTGCAGAGAGCGTTTTGAAACCAAAAATTAGCGAAGTTAGCCGGGGAGTGAGTCCAGTGAATCATTATAAGGCAGCGGATACAGCGAAATTATTAGACATTGGATTGATGAGCGTACATACTCCAGCTGATAATTTGGTAGCAAAATTTGTTGAGAAAAAAATAAAGGGAAGCAAGCCGGAATATGTCGGAGATATTCTAAAAGCGCTTTTGGAAATTCCCGAATATAAGGAAGCGGTCAAGCGCGGATTCGGACCGCGGCTATTTACCGGAACGGAAGATAGCAGGGCGGGAAAAATAGCATTGTCCGAACTTACCGGCGGCACAGAGGGAAGTGAAAAGATATATGAAAAGATGGCTCAAGCCGGAATTGGGACGGTAATTTCTATGCATCAGAGCGAGGAGCACAGAAAGGAAGCAGAAAAAGCCCATATCAACGTTGTAATTGCCGGGCACATATCTTCTGATTCAATCGGAATGAATTTATTTCTAGATGAGCTTGAAAAAAGAGGAGTTGAAATTATTCCCTGCTCTGGATTAATCAGGATTTCCCGATACAAAAGAAAGAAATAACGTCATTCTGAGCGAAGTCGAAGAATCTCATCTAAATAATAAATACGGGATTGCCACGTCGCTACGCTCCTCGCAATGACATAATTATTGTGAAATATAAAAAAACTACCTTAAAAAATGGCCTTCGGATAATTACTGCTCCGATGAAAGGAACGCAGACGGTGACAGTAGTAGCAATGATAGGTGTTGGATCACGATATGAAACTGACAAGCAGGCAGGGCTGTCTCATTTTACCGAACACATGCTTTTTAAAGGAACGAAAAAAAGGCCTGACACCATTGATATTACCGGAGAACTGGATTCAATAGGAGGGGACTACAACGCTTTTACAACCAATATAGCAACAGGTTATCATATTAAGGTAGACTACAAGCACCTGGAAAATGCTTTGGACATTGTATCTGACATATACCTAAACTCAAAAATAGATTCCAAAGAAATTGAGCGGGAAAAAGGAACAATTATTCAGGAGCTGAATATGATTGAAGATGTCCCTATGAAAAAAGTTTCCGATATATTTTACCAACTACTTTATAAAAACAATTCCTTAGGGCGAGATATTATAGGGAGCAAAAAAACAGTAGCTTCATTTAAAAGAAGAAATTTCATAAATTTTACCGATCGTTTTTATAAGTCCAACAACACAGTAATCTGCGTGTCGGGAAAATTTAACGAGAAGAAATTAATAAGCCAGATTAAAAAGTATTTTTCCGGGATGAAAAAAGGAAAAAAACCCAAGTTTGAAAAAGTTATAGAAAAACAAACAAAGCCGGAAATTAAGATAAAATATAAAAAAACCGACCAGACCCATTTCATTTTGGGCAATAGGGCATACAATCACAGCCATAAAAACAGGTTCGCTCTATCCTTGTTGTCAATAATTCTAGGTGGTAATATGAGTAGCCGGCTGTTTATTGAGGTAAGAGAAAGAAAAGGGTTGGCTTATTACGTAAGGACCGGGACAGAAGAATACCAAGATTGCGGATACATTGCCACTCAAGCAGGAGTAGAACATAAGAATTTGGGAATCACTGTAAAAACTATCCTCAAGGAGTATAGGAAGATAACTGAAGAGGAGGTGAGTAAAAAGGAGTTAAAAAAAGCTGTAGACTACATTAAAGGAAAAAGCATTATGGGATTTGAAGCATCAGACGCGGTGGCAATGTTCTTTACTGAACAGGAACTGATTAAGGGAAGAGTGATGACTATGGAAGAAATATTTGAAAAGATTGATAAAGTTACTGTTTCTGACATACAGAGAGTCGCCAGAGACATTTTTAAGACTAATAAATTGAATCTGGCAGTAATCGGACCGCACAAGAACGCAGATAAGTTCAAAAATTCGTTAAAATTATAATTTTTTTAAATAACACAGACGCCCGGTAGTGAAATTTCGAAAAAATTACATAGATATTGTAGTAATACTAATCTGGGCACAGAGATATAAAAATAAATCATTAACTAAAAGGATTTCAATAGGGCAGAGTCCATTCGAAATTCTACTACCAGGATGATTGAAAAAAGAATAGATATCTCAACAGGAATAATTTTTAGAACCATCTTAATTTTACTGGGAATCTGGTTTATTTATGTCGTTAGAGATGCAGTCGCCCTCTTTTTTATTGCTGTGATACTTACGGCAGCTATAGAACCGGCGGTTAATTGGTTCCAAGGCAAAAAAATTCCCCGTCCATTCGGAGTATTGATAATTTATCTCCTGATCTTTTTAATCGGAGGAATGCTTATGTCTTTTTTAATACCTTCTATGGTTAGCCAATTTAAAGATTTCTCCAAAGACTTTCCATTTCATATGGAAAGATTGACTGACAGTTTCAGCGGCCTAGACAGTTATACTAAATCTAAGGGCATTGATTTTAATAGTGAAAAATTTTTGAGTAATTTAGGTGGAGGGTTGAATTACTCATCAGGAAAAATATTTTCTACCACCATAGGTGTATTTTCAGGATTCCTTTCATTAATTATAGTTCTGTCAATGACCTTCTATATGTCAGTTATAGAGGACGGAATGAAAAGATTTTTAAGCTCTGTTACGCCGGCTCGGCATAAAGAATACGTTGTTTCTCTGGGAGACAGAATAAAGGAGAAGATCGGTAAGTGGATGTTGGGCCAATTATTTTTAATAGTTTTAATTTTTGTTTTGTATTATGCAGTCTTGTCCATACTTGGAGTTCCATATGCCTTAATACTGGCTATACTGGGAGGCCTGTTGGAGATAATTCCTTATCTCGGCCCCATAATTTCAGCAGTGCCGGCAGTGATAATAGGTTTCCTAATTTCTCCTTTAACGGGCCTTTTAGTCCTAGCTGCCTATATAATAATCCAGCAGATTGAAAATCACGTAATCGTACCCCAGATAATGAAAAAAGCCATCGGACTTAATCCAGTGGCAGTTATCTTAGCTCTTTTGGTTGGCGTTAAGTTTGCCGGAGTGTTGGGTGCAATTCTGGCTGTTCCTGTAGCTACAGCTATCGGTGTTTTCTTGGGTGATTTGATGAAGAAACCGGAAAAAGAAAATCAAGTAACTAGTAATCAGTAACTTGTAACCAGCCTCGCCCGCCAAAGCTACGCTTAGGCGTTGCGGGCGGGTAATTGGAGGAAATTTTATCACAACAAAAGCAAAGCAATTGCGATAAGAGAAAGGATGATATCATTTGCTGCATTTTTTAAATTCCAGTCTCTGCCTTTGGAGAAAGGAGGATAACGATGAACCCAGGCATGAAGATCGAAAGATTTTTTCAGGAAGTTGAAGTTCAGCTTCCAATATAAGAAAGTTAGTAAGTCGGGAAACATTGAGAAAAATGTCCCGATCAGGACGTTTCTTGTTTTAATCTGTGAAAGGTCAGAAAAATATATAATAATTCCTAAAATTGCTAAGCCAATTATTATATCCACTGCCACTTTCCAGAACTCGTTCAATTTAGAGTTTCTGTTTAAATATTCACCGTGGCGAAAGGCATCGATAATATAGTGGAGAACGATAGAAAGGATAATGATTATCCAAACATTATTGAAAGTTTTTCCGACAACTGCTCCAGTTAAAGCGTGAGTAGATAAAAGCATATAAAATTATTATACCACATGAAAAATAAGTTTTATATTACAACAACTTTGCCATATGTAAATGCAGAGCCGCACATCGGCTTTGCTTTAGAAATTACTGAAGCAGACGTTGTTGCTAGATTTCACAGGAATGTTTTGGGTGAAGACGTCTTTTTTAACACTGGGACTGATGAACATGGCCTGAAAATACATCGAGAAGCAGAAAAAGCTGGAACTGATACTCAAAGATACTGTGATGACAAATCAAAATCATTTTTAGATCTTAAAAATTTATTGAATTTGAGTTTTAATAATTTTATACGAACGACTAATAAAGATCATATAAGGGCAGCCCAGGAATTTTGGAAAAAATGCGACGCCAGCGGAGATATTTATAAAAAAATGTATAAGATTAAGTATTGTGTTGGCTGCGAACTGGAAAAAACTGATTCAGAATTAGTTGACGAAAAATGCCCGTTTCATCCAGATCAGGAATTGGAAATAATTGAGGAAGAAAATTATTTTTTCCGTTTTTCAAAATATCAGGATAAATTATTAGAACTTTATAAAAATAATCCAGAATTTGTGTTGCCAAAGAAGAGGTTAAATGAGGTCAAAAGTTTTGTAGAGCAGGGTATTGAAGATTTTTCTATTTCCCGCCTAAAAAGCAAAATGCCTTGGGGAGTGGAAGTTCCGGGTGATTCGGAACATGTAATGTATGTATGGTTTGATGCTCTGGTGAATTATATTTCAGCAATCGGATGGCCTAACGATATGGATAAGTTTAATTCTTGGTGGCCAGTAGTGCAGTTGGCTGGGAAAGATAACGTTCGACAGCAAGCGGCTATGTGGCAAGCTATGTTGATATCAGCTGGATTTCCCAATTCAAAACAAGTTTTTATTAATGGGTTTATTGGCGCAAATGGCAAGAAAATGAGTAAAAGCCTGGGCAATGTAATTAATCCCCAGGAAATGGTAAATAAATTTGGAATAGATGGGACACGTTACTTACTATTAAGCTTCGGATTATTTGGTGAAGATATGGATGTTAGCTGGGAAAAATTTACCGAAAAATATAATGCAGACTTAGCCAATGGATTAGGTAATTTAGTTTCACGCGTTGTTAAGCTTAGCGAAAATTTTGATAAAAAAATTCATGAAGTAAAAGCACATGGTGATGAAGAAATTGTTAATAAGATGGAATTAGGGGTGATACTTAAGTCTATATGGCTGGAAGTAAAATCATCTAATCAATATATTGAAGATAATGAGCCATGGAAATTAGCAAAAACGAATCAGGATAAGTTTAAAGAAATAATGACTAAGTTAATTATAGATTTGTATGAAATATCTAACTCACTAATTCCTTTCATGCCGGAAACTGCGGAGAAAATTAGAAAAGCCTTAGAGACCAAAAAAACAGAAATCCTCTTTCAGAGGATAGACACGAAATAAACTAATACTTACACGAAGTAAACTAAAAATGGCAGAATTATTGTATAAAGACTTGAGCTATAAATTACAGGGGATTTTTATGGAGGTCAGAAAAAACTTTGGGCCAGACCACAAGGAGATAGTATATCAAAATGCGCTAGCTGAAGAATTTGTTAGCAATAAAATACAATTTGAAAAAGAGAAAAATGTAAAAGTCTACTCTCCCAAAACTGGCAAGTCAGTTGGAGATTACAGAGTAGATTTTTTAATTGAAGGAAAAATAATAATTGAAGTTAAGGCTGTTGATGTGGTTCCAAAAAATTTCATTGACCAAATTTATAGCTACTTAAGAAATAGTAAATATGAATTGGGTTATTTCGTAAATTTTAAAAGTCCTAAATTATATATTAAGAGGTTAATTTACACTAATGATAATAAGCCATTTTTGAAAGTTAGTTAAATTGGTGTTTATATTCGTTAATTTTTGTGTTTAAAGCTATGCTTTTTGATACTCATGCTCACGTAAACTTCAACGCCTTCAAAGATGATGCCGACGAAGTGATTAAAAAATCATTGGAAAATGAAACTTGGATGATTAACGTTGGCTCGCAATATTCAACTAGTCAGCGGGCAGTCGAATATGCGGATGCATATGCGGGCGTACACCCCCACACCAAAAATGGCTCGCAAGTAGTTCTGAATGACACAAAATCGAGTGGATTTGGTGTGGGGGTATATGCGTCTGTCGGACTTCATCCCATTCACATAAAAGATGAAGACTTTGACTATGATAAATATTTAGAGTTAGCTAAAAGCGAAAAAGTAGTAGCTATCGGTGAGATGGGATTAGACTATCACCATTTTGACCCGCCTCGACTCGCGGAGACCGCTAGTCGACGCGAGGCGGGAGTAGGAGATAGCGTGAAAGAATTAAAAGCCAAGCAGAAAGAAGTTTTTGAAAAAGCCATTGATCTGGCTAATCAGGTGAATAAGCCGTTAATTGTTCATTGTTGGGACGCTTATGATGACTTGTTGGAAATTTTAAGTAACAAAGAAGTGATTAAAAAAGGTGTTATTCACAGTTTTATCGGGAGCCATAAAACGGCTCGAAAATTTGTTAATTTAGGTTTTAAAATAGGACTGAACGGCATCATCACTTATTCAGAAAGTTATGATAAGCTAATAAGAGAATTATCTTTAGAAGATATAGTGCTAGAAACAGACTGTCCGTACTTAACTCCCCAGCCGTTATCCAGAGAAGAACGTAATGAACCAATCAATACCAAATATGTAGCTGAAAAGATATCCAGGGTGAGAGAAATGGAAATTCCAGAAGTTATAAAAGTTACTACTCAAAACGCGAGGAAAGTATTTACCCCGTTAAATCCACGAACTCATTAAGGCTGTTGGATAATTGCAATAAGATAATACATTTTTACCAGTTAACATATTTAATCCAGTGTATTTAACGGGGTTTACAAATATGTAAAAGTGTATTAAGGTAATTTAAATAGTAAAACAGTTATTTTAAAAGTTAATATAAACTTATAAACCCGAATTTCCGAAAGGAGGTAGCCATTATGAGCTCCGACGTCGACTTATTGAATGAAATAATAGAAAAAGGCAGAGAGCAAGGATTTATAACAAAAGAAGAGTTAAATGAGCTCAAGTTGTTGCCCGATTATTCAGCTGATGAAATTAGGGAAACCATCGCGTTTTTAAAGGAGTTGGGAGTTACTATTATCAGCGGAGAAGATGATTCTGATGATCCGGACAAAGAATATGGAGGAACAGCAGATATCACTCAAGTATATTTTGACTCCTTTGCCAAAACAGATATTCTGAACAGAGACCAAGAAGTAGAGCTGGCCAAAAAAATCGAAGAGGGAAAAGATACAATTTGGAAGATTTTAAAGTTTATCCCTCTAACGAAAAAAATCATAAGACAAACTAAGAAAAACGGAAATGGATCAGATGAAAAGGATGACCCAGAGAACAAGGTAATGAGCGAAGTATTGGACAGTCTCCAAAAATTTGTGGACGAATTAGCTGTTCTGAATAGGAAGCTCAAGTCCTATGGCGGATCATCTGCATCACTAAAGGGGTTCATAAAAAGAGAGAAAAAGAAAAAAAAATCCGATAAGGAAGCCATCGCTGAGATGAATAAAGTTTTAAAAATCGCGACTGATCTATATGGCAGGATTGAAATAGGGACTGGCATTAGCGCCAATCAGTTAGCGGAAATCTGGGAAAATATTTGCAAAATAGAGTTTATTGTTGATGACACTAAGGGAATAATGATAACTCGGAACTTAAGGCTTGCTATTAACATCGCAAAGGGTTACGTGGGCAGAGGATTGCCCCTTCTCGATCTTATTCAAGAAGGTAATATAGGGCTAATGAGAAGCGTCGATAAGTTTAAATACGAAAAAGGCTTTAAGTTCAGCACCTATGCTACCTGGTGGATAAGGCAAGCGATGACAAGAGCGCTTATCGATCAAACAAAGACAATCAGGATACCGGTTCATATGAAAGAGTTTTACAATAGAGTAATGAAGGCATCAGCAAAGCTTGTTCAAAAGCTAGGAAGGGAACCGGAAAACGAAGAAATTGCCGAAGAAATTGGTGTTCCTCTTAAAAAAGTAGAAAATCTTTTCAGAATGGTCCGAGAGCCTATTTCCTTGGAAACGCCCGTAGGCAATGATGGAGAATCTCAGATTGGAGATTTTATAGAGGATAGCAATGCCTCTTCCCCGCTTCTTGAAGCGGAAGAAAAAAATATTTCGGATATCATACTAAAATTTCTTGGCATCTTAAACACCAAGGAAGAAAGTATTATAAAGATGAGATTCGGGATAGATACAGACAGAGACCATACTCTTGAGGAAGTGGGGCGACAACTCAACGTTACAAGAGAAAGAGTAAGGCAGATTGAGGCTAAGGCACTTAGGAAGCTTAAGCATCCATCCAGGGTAAGGGCGCTTAAGCGTTGGTTAAGGTGAAATTATGACTTTATCAGTTGAATTTAAAGCTCTCATTGATTTAAAAAAATCAATGAGAGCTTTTTTGTATAATGCTTTAGTATTGACATTCGAGTCGTTAAGATATAGCATATTATAGAGGAAAAAGTAGTTAGTTATTTAACATTCTTTACGAGAAAACGGCAAGGCCGCTTTTTTGTATGTAAATAGAAAAAATTATAAATATAAACCATCCGAATTACAAAGGAGGGAACAATGAGAATGTCAGCTGTTGCAAAGAAGTTTAAGTGTCCCAATTACGGATTGCTTATCAAAGATATCGGCAAAGAACGCTGTATAGAAAATTCTTCAGATAGCAAGAATAATAGGGCAATCTGCTGTTCCATCAATTGTCCGTCACCATGGAGAGTTTGTTTGCCCTGCATAAACCAGGGAGCATTAGAAGGTAGAAACGGAAGAAAAATACACTCTGTTAGCAGGGAAACTGGATATTGTGGTTTTCATAAGAAGCATGGCCCAGAGGTTGTATGGAGCGGAAACGGAAAATCCGCCAAAAAAGCCAAAAGCAAAAAATCGTCTGTTGAATCAGCCAGGGACATAGCTGAAAGCTTTGTTTCCAAGCATAGCGGCGGCAAAGTCGACGAAGTAAGATCAAAAATAGGAAGAAAAAGCGAGGCCGATAAAGAAAAAGAGGCGAAGACTTTAGACAAAATCAAAAAAGAAGTGGAAAGAATGATGAAAACTCGCCGCACTATAAGCGTTAAGGTTGATGAGGTAGAACCGTTTAAGGGCCAGCCGCGCAAATATTTTGACCAGGAGGCAATAGAAGAGCTTAGAAATTGCATGAATATATTTGGTCAAATAATTGATATAATGGTCAGACCTGCAGACAAGGGTTCCAAATATAAGTGGATGCTTATAGATGGTGAGCGTAGGTGGAGATCGGCGAAAAAAAATGGAGAGAAAACGTTACGCGCAGTTGCACTTGATGTTAAAGACACAAAGATACAACGCTTAATGTCGTTTGTGGCAAATTTGGCCAGAGCAAGTCATGTTGAGCTTGAAGTTGCGGAATCACTAAGACAGTTAAGGATAGACTTCAATTTTAGTGGACCTACGATTGCGGCCGCTCTTAATAGGAAGCCAAATTGGGTTTATCGCCAACTTAAGCTGTTGAAACTTGATCCCAGAGTTCAGAAACTCATGGATCGTTCTCGTCCACGAGAAGAACGTCTCAGTCGTCTTGTAGCTGAACAACTTATCTATTTTTCCCATGGCGATCAATATCGCATAGCGAAAGATGTGATAAGAAGAAAAATGAGTAATTCTCAGGCAGGGATTTATATCAGGAAAGAAGCCAAAAAATTAAGAGTCAAAATGGGAGAGCGTTCTCCTAAGAATGAGTACAAGATTTTTGACGGGTTCTTGACGCGGACAGAGCAGCACTTAATCGAACTGAAGGACTTAGGCTTCGATGCAATATTGTTGATGTTTAAATTCAGGGACAGCGCAGACAAGGCGGCTGTAAAGAGAAAAATTGAGAGTATTATAAAATATCTCAATGAAGTCAAGCTGAAGATTTGATTTGTTGCAATACCACATTTGTTAACTTAGGGGTCAGTATTAATAATACTGACCCCTTTTTATTTTGAAAAATTAGATGGTATAATATATGCATATAAATTTTAACCAATAAAAAATGAAAAACACAAAAAGAATTGTTATTGTAATCATAGTGTCATTAGTCGTAGTTGTTGCTGGGATGACAGCACTAAAAGGAATAGATCGTTCTGCTAGTCGCTCAGGCATTGGCAATGACATGGCTTTTGAGGAGTCTATGTCTGCCGGATTAGCGGAGAAACCGTTATTCAAAGGACTATCAAGACTTTCGGGAGAACTGGCAACTGAGTCTGTCCAATTTGAAGATGCTACTGATGTCCAAGTTGATAAGAAAGTTATAAAAAACGGAAGCATGACTGTGAAGGTAGACAGGACAGATGATGCAGTGGGAAAAATTTCAGAAATTGCCAAAAATAATGAAGGAGAGATATTTTCTTCCAATTTCCACCAAACATCTAAAAAAGTGAAAAGCGGAAATATTATAGTGAAAGTTCCCACCGCTAATTTTGAAAAAACATTCAATGAAATAAAGGAAATTGCCAGCCTGGTAGTGAGGGAGTCAACTTCTGGTAAAGATGTGACAGATCAGTATACCGATTTGCAGTCGCGTCTGAAAAATAAACAGGCGGAAGAACAATCTATTGCTAAGATTTTGGAGCAGTCTGGAAAAATCAGTGATGTTTTGGCGGTTACCAAGGAACTGGCTCGCGTGCGAGGGGAAATAGAAATGTTGCAAGGAAGAATAAGACTAATGGATTCACAGATAGACATGGCTACTATTAACGTTAGCCTGTCCGAGGATCCAGACATAACAGTCGTTGATTCTTGGAGGCCGTTGCAAGTTATCAAAGACGCCCTTAATGATCTTATAAAAAGCGTACAGCAATTCATAGACTTTATGATAGCTTTGGTAATCAGGACAATCCCGATTCTGTTGATATATCTGGTGGTGATTATGGTAGTTTACTGGGCGGGAAAGAAAATTTATAACAGATTTAAAAAACCGGAATAATTGAGCGGCCTGACCCCGCACTAACTTTTTACTGGCAGAGCCGATTTAGCACGCAGTGCTTGTGAAAAGTTAGTGCGGGGTTGAAAAAACCCCATAAATAAGGTAAAGTAAAAGCATTGTCATAAGCAATGCTTTTACTTTTTATACACTATGCCCCGTAGTGAAAATTCGAATTTTGTCTGCAATACATCATACTTACTTACGGACCAGTGCTATAAAATAAGCATAAATTAATTTTTTAGTTCGAATTGGGCAAAGCCCTTTCGAATTTCTACTACGGGGTATGGAACAATATAAACCTTCAAAAATCGAAAAAAAGTGGCAGGATAAATGGGAGAAAAGCGGAATTTATAAAGATTACACTAAATCAAAAAAATTCTATGCCTTAGATATGTTTCCATATCCTTCCGGAACCGGTCTTCACGTAGGCCATCCGAAGGGATATATCGCCACTGACGTAGTTTCCCGATATAAGATGCTTAAAGGTTATAGCGTTCTTCATCCAATGGGATGGGACGCTTTTGGTTTGCCCGCGGAAAATTACGCTATTGAAAATAAAGTTCATCCAAAAGAAGCGGTTGATAAAAATGTGGTGGTTTTTAAAAAACAATTAGAAAGAATGGGCTTTACCTACGACTGGGACAGGGAAGTTAATACCACCGATCCGAAATATTACAAATGGACTCAATGGATATTTTTGAAAATGTTTGAAAAAGGATTAGCATACGAATCAAACGAGCCGGTTAACTGGTGTCCCAAGTGCAAAACGGTTCTGGCTAATGAGGATTTGGAAAATGGTCTTTGCGAACGTTGCGGAACTCAAGTGGTGCAGAGGAAAATGAGGCAGTGGGTCTTAAAAATGACAGATTATGCTGACAGACTGCTTTATGACTTAGATTCTGAAGATTTAGACTGGGAAGATTCAATTGTTCAGCAACAGAAGAATTGGATTGGAAGATCAGAAGGCGCACAGTTTGACATGAAGATAGCTGGCAGTAATGAAAAAATAGAAGTCTATACTACTCGAGTTGATACTTCATTTGGCATGACTTATGCAATTGTAGCTCCAGAACATCCCTTGATAGAAAAAATGAAAGACAAAATTGAAAATTATAAGGAAGTGGAAAAATATATAATCGCTGCGCAGAACAAAACTGAATTAGAACGCACAGAGCTGCAAAAGGAAAAAACCGGAGTAGAACTTAAAGGAATAAAAGTTATCAATCCTTTTAATAATGAAAAAATATCACTTTTCGTGGCTGATTATGTTTTGGGCCATTACGGAACCGGAGCGGTTATGGCAGTCCCGGCGCACGACGAGCGGGATTTTGAGTTTGCTAAAAAAAATAATTTAGATATTAAACAATCCGTAGCTCCATCGTTTATGGTTACTGAAGGTAAAGATGCAGTTAGGGATGATAAAAAAACTGTTAAACGTAAAACAGTGGTGGTTATTATTAAACATTGGAAAAAGAATGAAATTTTTTGTCTGAATTGGGAAAAATTTGGATGGAAATCATTTATTATCGGAGGAGTTAAAGATGATGAATCTTCGGAAAATGCAGTAATTAGAGAAGTAAAAGAAGAATCTGGTTATAAGGATATAAAAAATGTTAAGAAAATTGGAGGTGAAACGCATAGTAGTTTTTATGCAGAGCATAAGGGAGAAAATAGGTATGCTGAAACGGAATGTTATGTTGTTGAATTAGGTGGCAGTGAACACATTGCTCCCAAAGATGAAGATGTGAAAAATCATAGAGGAGAATGGGTTCCTGGGGGAGAAGTTTGTTCTTATATAAATTTAAATGTTCATGAATGGTTTTGTGATATTTTTGAAAAAGGTGAAACTGCTTTTGTCGGTAATGGCGTTTTAATTAATTCCGGAGAATTTACAGGAATTACTTCTGAAAAAGCACGCGAAGAAATGACAAAATGGCTGGAGAAAAATAAATCAGGAAAGAAAATGGTGAATTATAAAATGCGGGATTGGGTATTTTCACGACAGAGATATTGGGGTGAGCCAATTCCGATAATTCATTGCGAAAAATGCGGAGCGGTCGGTGTTCCAGAAAAAGATTTGCCAGTTGAGCTTCCTGAAGTCGAAAGTTATGAGCCGACCGGCACAGGAGAATCTCCGCTAGCCAATATAAAAGACTGGGTGAATACTAAGTGTCCGAAATGTGGCGGACCAGGAAAACGAGAAACTAACACTATGCCACAATGGGCAGGATCTTCTTGGTATTATCTGCGCTATATTGATAATAAAAATAGCAAATCTTTAATTGATAAGAAAAAAGAAAAGGAATGGATGCCAGTAGATTTATATGTAGGTGGAGCGGAACACGCTACTCGCCATCTTTTGTATGCCCGTTTCTGGCATAAATTTTTATATGATATAGGCGTGGTTTCAACCAAGGAGCCGTGTAAGCGATTCATCTACGTTGGGCTTATCGGAGCGGAGGACGGAAGAAAGATGAGCAAGCGTTGGAATAATGTAATTAACCCGGATGATGTAATTAAAGAATTTGGAGCTGATTCCCTACGACTTTACGAAATGTTTATGGGGCCTTTCACTCAAAATATTGCTTGGAGCACAGAGGGAGTTAAAGGCGTGAGAGGATTTTTGAATAAAATATTCAGATATCTGGAATTAAATATTGAAAATTTTCAAAAAAGAAGTGATGGAAGAATAGAGCAGTTGTTAAATAAAACTATAAAAAAAGTTACCGAAGATATAGAAAATTTTAGATTTAATACATCTATATCTCAGATGATGATATTCTTGAATTTTCTTTTTAAAACTCAAGAAGAATTAAAAAAATCTAAATCTGAAGCTGATAGAAAAAAAGGAGAATTTACTATTGGACAATCCTTTATGATTTCAAAGAGTGATTTCGAAAAGTTTATTATTCTTTTATCTCCCTTTGCTCCCCATATTTGCGAAGAAATATGGCAAGAAAAACTTAAACATAAAGAATCTATATTCAAGGAAAAATGGCCGGAATATGACAAGAAGTTAATTAAAGACGAAGAAATTGAGCTGGTTGTGCAAGTGAATGGAAAACTCCGCGATAGAATTAAAGTCAGCGCTGATATTTCTGAAGATGAAGCCAAGAAAGTGGCGTTGGAGAGTGAAAAAGTGAATAATTTTGTTAAGGACAAGGAACCCAAGAAAATGATTTTCGTAAAAGGAAAACTTATAAACATAGTGACATCTTAACATATTAACGTATTAACATTTTGGCAATAGTCAAAATAATGCTTATATGTTTAAATGCTAAAATGCTTAAATGATCATTTATGTGTGGAATTGTAGGATACATTGGAAAACAAAAAGCAGCGCCGATTTTAATCGAAGGATTGAAACGGCTTGAATACCGGGGCTATGATAGCGCCGGCATTTCTATTATTGGAAAAAATAAAATAACTACTATTAAATCTGTTGGTAAGGTCAGCAGCTTGGAAGATAAAATCGGCGGTAAAAGTATTGCAGGCAATGTCGGAATAGCCCATACTCGCTGGGCGACGCACGGAAAACCGTCAGATAAAAACTCCCATCCTCACGGGGACTGTAAAGGAAATATTTTTTTGGTTCACAATGGCATTATTGAAAATTATATAGAGCTTAAAAGTTCATTAGCTAAAAAGGGACACAAATTTAAATCAGAAACTGATAGCGAGGTAATCGTTCATCTCATAGAAGAATTTAATAAAAAATTGGATTTTAAGAATGCGGTATTGGAAGCTTTAAAGTTGATCAAAGGAACTTACGGACTGGCAATTATTAATAAAAAGGAACCGGAAAAGATAATAGCCGCTAGATTAGGGAGTCCCTTAGTTTTAGGAATAGGAGGCGACGAATACGTGATTGCCTCTGATGCATCTGCCGTTGTAAGGCATACTAACCAGGTTATTTATTTAGAAGATGGTGAAGTAGCTGTGATTGAGAAAGATAATTACGAAGTGACAGACATTAAGGATAAATCGAAGAATAAAAAGATAACTAAGCTTGATTGGTCGATTGAAGAAGCGGAAAAGCAAGGATTTGACCATTTTATGCTGAAGGAAATTTTTGAACAGCCGAAAGCTATAGAAGATGCCACAAGAGGAAGGTTGGTGGTAAGCGAAGGAACTGCAAAATTAGGCGGATTACGTGATGTGGCGGACAAGTTGAGAAAACTAGACAGGATAATTATTGTCAGTTGCGGAACCTCTTATTATGCCGGCTTAGTCGGTGAATATATGTTGGAAGAATATGCGGGAATTCCGGTGGAAGTGGAATATGCGTCCGAATTCCGCTATCGCAAACCGATTCTGGACGAAAAAACAGCAGTGTTGGCAATATCGCAATCAGGAGAAACCGCTGATACTTTGGAAGCCATTCGAGAAGGTAATAATAAAGGCGCGATTACTTTAGGAATAGTCAATACAGTCGGGTCAACTATTGCCAGGGAAACTACGGCCGGAGTTTATAACCACGCCGGGCCGGAAATAGGCGTAGCCTCAACCAAGGCGTTCACCTCCCAGCTTTCGGTGCTAATTCTATTAACCCTGCTTCTCGGAAGGCAAAGGCAAATGTCCTATGTGATGGGAAAAAGAATCGCCAGTGAAATGAAAAAAATTCCTAAACAAGTAGAGGAGATACTTAGTCAGTCTAAGGAAATAAAAAAAATTGCCAAGAAATATTTGAAATATAAAAATATCCTATACTTAGGAAGAAAATATAATGAACCCATTGCTCTTGAGGGGGCGTTGAAGATAAAAGAAATTTCTTACATTCATGCCGAGGGATATCCATCGGGAGAAATGAAACACGGCCCGATTGCCCTGATTGATGAAAATTTTCCTTCCGTATTTGTAGTTCCCAAGGACAGTGTTTATGAGAAAAATATTTCCGGCATGCAGGAGATTAAGGCGCGGGGCGGAAAAATTATTGCTATTGCTACTGAGGGAGACAAGGAAATAAAAAAACATGCCGACGATGTTATTTATATTCCTAAAACATTAGAGATGCTAACCCCATTGCTTTCAGTGGTCCCGCTTCAGCTACTAGCTTATTATGTTGGAACCGGACTAGGTTACGATGTAGACAAGCCGCGCAACTTAGCTAAATCGGTAACAGTAGAATAGTAAGGGATTATGATGCTTGCCCCGTAGCGAGCTTGCTCTGCTACTGGGGTGGATAAGCCGAGAAATCTCGCAAAATCTGTGATTGATTTATTTTTAAAAATAAGATAGGATTGTTTTAATAAAGGAGGGTCAGACTGTAAGGAGGTTTGGCTTTTTTGTATCTTGAAAATTGAAAAATAAAAAATCTGAAAGGAAAAGGAGGTAGCTGGATTAGGGTAGTCAGAAATAGGTATTCGTTATAAACTAAAAACATAATTACTAAAAGGAGATGAAGATGGAGAAATTTGCCTTGTTGTCGGTTTTTTACAAAGAAGGGATTGTTGACTTTGCTAAACAGCTGGTGGAACTTGGATTTACAATACTATCTTCAGGTGGTACGGCAAGAGAACTTAATGAAAACGGAATTGAGGCTCGGGATGTTGCTACCTTGGTCGGTGGCAAAGCAATCTTGGGTCATCGTGTTGTGACCCTTTCCCGTGAAGTGCATGCTGGATTACTGGCTCGTTATATTGATGCAGACATCAAGGAGATGGAAACGCTGGGGTTGCCCTATATAGACCTTGTCTGTGTGGATATGTATCCGCTTGAAGATGAAGTAAATAATCCTGATGCTACGACCGATTCTGTAATCGAAAAAACAGATATTGGCGGGCCAACTATGTTGGGTTCGGCCGCAAAGGGGCGCAGGGTAGTAGTATGCGATCCATTGGATCGGCAGAAAGTTATTGACTGGCTTAAGGCAGGAAAGCCGGAAGAAAAAGAATTCTTGACCGCTCTTGCTGCAAAAGCAGATTTTGTTGTTTCTCGCTATCGTATGTTATCAGCTAAATATCATGGCGAAGGAAAATATGACGGCATTTCAGGAGAGCGTATTTCTACATGTAAATACGGAGAAAATGCCCACATGATCCCAGCTGAAGTATATTCGACAGGCTCGAGCGATCCTTTAGCTATAGACAAATTCAAGAGAATTGCCGGGACCGACTTAAGCTACAACAATACTTGCGACCTTGACCGCCTACTCCAGACCATTACTCATATTGCAGCCACTTTTGATGTTAACCGTTCAAAGGTGCCTCTTATAGCAATTGGAGTAAAGCATGGTAATGCTTGCGGAGCATCCATTGGAGATGATCCGGTTGAAGTTGTGAGGAAGATGGTTATGGGGGATGATCTGGCCATTTTCGGCGGACTGGTTACGCTTAACTTTGAGGTCAATGAAGAAATCGCCGAGGCACTGCTTACCTATGGGATGCCAGATGGAAAAAGAAGAATTCTGGACGGCATCATCGCGCCGTCGTTTGTTTCGGGAACAGCTGAGATGTTCGAACGCAAAAATGACAAATGCAGACTTGTAGCCAATAAGGCTCTTGCTGAGCTAGACAAAAACAGCCTGGATACTGAAAAAAGACTCAGGTATGTGCGCGGAGGGTTTCTAACTCAGCCGAACTATACCTTCATACTAGATCTTAATGATCCCGATCTGCAGAAGTTTGGCCAGGCGACAGCTGAACAGGAAGATGATATGCTTCTTGCTAAAGCTATCTGTGATACAAGTAACAGCAACACCATTACCATTGTTCGCAATAAACAGTCTATCGGAAATGGTGTTAGTCAGCATGCAAGAGTACGGGGAGCAAACTTGGCGGTTAATCTTACGGGCTACTCTAAACATGATGCAAAGGATGCTTCGGCTGCTAGTGATAGCTTCTTTCCTTTTGTAGACGGTCCGGAAGTGCTGGAGAAAGCTGGAATCAAGGCTATATTATCTACCAGCGGATCAGTGGCTGACAATGACATTAAGGAATTCTGTGAGAAACGAGGTATTATCTTGTATCTCATACCTGATAAAAAGGGACGCGGATTCTTCGGTCATTAAACAATTTAAAAAGAGGCTCGAGAAAAATCTCGAGCCTCTTTAAATTTATAAAAATATTTAAATGCTAATATGTTAACGTGATTTCTATTCTCCCATTATCTGAAGGGCGATTTGGCGGGAACGAGAGCGGTCTAATTCAATAGCAAATATCCTTTGCCAAGTTCCAAGTTGCAATTTGCTTCCGATTACATTCATCATTGTTGAAGTAGGCAGATGCAGAGCTTTATTGTGGGAATGCCCGTTGGCGCATTCTCCGTCGCACATATTGACGGTCCGAACATCAAAATTATCGTGCATATATCTATAGGTCCGTGGCGCCATTTTTTCAAGCAATTTCTTCATATCCTCAATAAGAAGAGGCTCAGCCTCATTTACAATTACAGCCATAGTAGTATGCAAACTTTGGATATTGATTACTCCGTCTTTAATTCCAGCAGCTTTTATTTTTTTCTGAATTTTGTCAGTAACGTCAATGAAATCCAGGGTAGTCGCGGTTTTTAGTTTGATAATATGATTGATGATCTTCATAATTTAAAATTAGTATTTATTATATTTGGATTATAGCAAGTTCGGTAAATTTTTCCAAATTCCGAAGGTTGAGCCTTCGGAAAGTATGTTATAATGTAAATATGAGAAAAACAGAATTTGCAAACGAAGAATATTACCATGTCTGCAATAGAGGAGTGGACAAAAGAAAAGTATTTTTGAATAATAGCGATTATCATCGTTTTTTTATTTCCGTGTGCCTTCTTAATGATAAACAAGAGGGTTTATCGGAAAGATGGCGAAATTTGTTGAAATGTAATCCGAAATCTGATTTTTCTGGCTTCCGAAGGTTGAGCCTTCGGAAGCCGTTAGTTGAAGTTGTAGCTTACTGTTTTAACCCTAATCATTATCATCTTATATTAAAACAGCTGGCTGAAAAGGGGGTAGAAAAATTTATGCATAAGCTAGGCACTTCTTACACAATGTTTTTTAACAAAAAATATGATCGCTCCGGGTCTCTTTTTCAAGGAAGATTTAAATCAATACATATTGATTCTAATGAATATTTACTGTATCTTTCTGCTTATGTGAATAGAAATTATTTTATTCACGGATATGGAAATTCTCGCTGGAAGTATTCTAGTTTGATTGAATATAGCGATAGTATAAAAAAGAAGGATAAAATATGCAATCCAAAACCAGTCTTAAGTCAGTTTAGGAACCTTAAAGATTATAAAGAATTTTTAAATAGCAATTCGTTGTATATGAAAAATAAAAAGGAAACAGAAAAATATTTATTGGAATAGTTTTTAACTTCCGAAGGTTGAGCCTTCGGAACAGTATTTATGTCAGTTGAGATTATTCAATCAACTATTTTAGGAATCGTACAGGGACTAGGGGAATTTCTGCCAATTTCCTCCACGGCCCATTTAATCTTGGTTCCATTTTTCACCGGCTGGGAAGATCCAGGACTGGCTTTTGATGTGGCTCTTCACTTCGGAACCCTGATCGCAGTACTGGCTTATTTTTGGAGAGACTGGATCACCATTTTAAAACTCATGTTTCAAAATGAAGTTCAAAGTTCAAAGTTCAAAGTTCAAAGTTATAATAAAAAAACTTTGTGGTTGATTGTAATTGCCACTATCCCCGGGGCTTTGGCGGGATATTTTTTGGAAGAGCAGGCCGGAACGATTTTCAGAAATCCTCTGGTTATTGCTTTCACATTGAGCTTTGTCGGATTGCTATTATATTTAGCTGATAAATATATGAAGCACAGAAAAAATATTAATCAGTTAAGTTTGGCGGACGTGATAATCATCGGACTTTCACAAGCAGCAGCTATTGTTCCCGGAGTTTCCCGAGCTGGAGCGACGATAACCGCCGGGTTAGTGCAGGGATTAGACAGGATAAGCGCAGCCAGATTTTCTTTTCTGCTTTCCACGCCGATGATTTTAGGGGCAACAATAAATCAGATTCCCGACTTGTTAATAAGGGGGGTTAATAGTCAAATAATAATTGGAATATTTTTTTCGGCCTTGAGTGGATATCTGGCTATTAAGTACTTGTTGAAATTTATAGAAACGGTAAGTTATAAAGTATTCTTTTGGTATCGCTTGGCGCTGGCAGTCATAATCGTTTTTGTGGTGTATATGGTGTAGGGGAGGGAGTGGGTGTAGCATGTATTGTGTAGAAAGTATTAAGTATATATAGGGAGTTATCCACCCCGGTACCATACTGCTAAAGCGGTAGCTACGGGGCAAGCAGACTAGAAGTTATCCACAGCTAGATTATCGCGAAAATGTAAAATAGTGCGAATTGTCCCTTTATTAAGCGGAAAATCGCTTTTTTTAATATATAATGAATATATTCAATATATTTAAGGTATTCAATATGTTTACAACAACCCAAATTTATAATATAATTCTAAATGCAAATACTCGCAAATAAACAGGCGAATCAATACTAATTTTAATAATCCTAAAACTTACGCACTTGATGATATTTGATGTCTAAATCGAAAATTACTCTTTAAAGCTCGGCTTTTTCCCGTCGCTCCGCTCCTCCTCGAAGCCAAGCTTTTTTCCGCAGTTTTCTCATTTCGTATTCAAGAAATTAATTACTGAAAGGAAATACAAAAATAAATATAAATGAATTACGGAAGAAATAAAAAAATAGCTATGGATGGAATAAGGGAAAGGGGAGCTAGAATATATTCTAGAAAGTCTTTTGATTGTCAAAATAAGTCTTCCGAAAGCCGAGCTTTCGGAAAAAAGCTTAATATTTTTAGAGCTAAGCTTTTTTCCGCGAACTATCCCAATCTCAGGCTCCTAGACCTCAAGATAAGGCTAAGAATTAGAATACGTAGGTTCATCAGAAATAACTGGTTAAGAAAAGCAACCATTGTATTTATTATCTTAATCCTAA
>BDTH01000031.1 GCA_002923195.1 bacterium BMS3Abin15 | reverse complement strand
AATCAAAATGATTTTTACTAATTTCTTAAGATAGCAAGAAATATAAAGAAGGCTTAAGCAATGAAAACCGTTTAAGTGTGATGTTTTTTGTACAAGAAAAACGTTTGATATTTTAAAACGATTTACAGTCCTGTTTAGAAAGGACTCTGTACGTAAAAAGGGGTAAGAAAAAATAAATAATAAGCGAGTAGAAATCTCTCTTATTTATGTTAGTTTAAATTTTAAGCAAGATATATTCTTGGAATAATATTTTTGCATAAGCCTTCCCATATTCAGTAATTAAGTTTTTGCTAAACAAGATAAGTAAGGAAAAAAGTATAAAACATAATCCCAGGGAAATGGTTGCTGTTGTATTATGGATGAATACATAACAATATATAGTAAAAATTAGAGACAGAGGTGCAGCAATAACCGACCCACCAATTAAATTTCTAAAAAATCCATATTCAATGTTATGTTGCAAGAGTATTTTGCTTTTTTCACATTTTTTTCTCACCAGACTCATAGCCTCAACAATTCTTTGTCGTGCAAATAATTCATTCTTCATTTCTTCTGGTTCTTTTGGTAGTTTTATGTTGAAATCAGTAAACACCTTGTCTCTAAAATCATCTTTATATTGCTTCGTGTAATGGTTATCGGAGTACAATAAGAAATTAGTGGTTGGCATATAAAGCTCTTCTTTAAAATAAAATTTTTGAAAAAGTACTTTAGATACATGACGGTTTATTTGTGCTAATAAAAAGATTAGTAAAACTGGAAAAGAAATGTCACTGATGATTTTTAAATCACCAAAGAAAGAAAACATGCCAGAAAGATATGGACTTAGATACCAATAATATAAAACTAGGAATGGTACTGCACACAAGATTGCTGGTGCTATTCTGGCGTTAATTCCGTATTTTGAGAAAATCATATTTTTATTCTTCAACTTCTAAATAAAGAGGCAGCGGCGTGGCAGTAACCCAATCCTCTCTTCCTGGTGCTTCGCAATGATGAAGTTTGCCAACTCCGCGTGTTGCATGTACTGAAGCTCCTCTCCTTTTGAAAGCATTTGTTACCTTTTTTGACGGATGTTTTCCGTTTTCTTCTTTGGATACCGACACGTGAGAAGATTTTAGGATAGTGTCAGTAGGTTGTTTCTCACCAACTAATCGGTCAAGTATGACTGGGCCTATATTGCGATGGCTTCCATGATGAGGTGCTTGTACAAATTTTAAAGAGGAAAAGTCAAAGTCCGCCCCTTCTAATAAGGAGATAGCATTTTTTAATGCTGGTTGCCCAGCATCTGCTGTAAATAAAAGACTTCTTCCATCTATTCGAAGGAGGAGAATAGTACTTGAATCATTTTCGGCACTTGTCTCACCCTCATCGTCGAGGGTTTCAATATCCCAGTCTTCTGCGATTTTTCTTATAAAATCACTTGCTTCAGAAAGGGTTCTAGAGAAAATATTTCTATCTTTTTCTGATTCCGGAAGACAACTAAACGCTGGCAGTAGTTCTTTATAAAAATCTTCCGTTGGACCTAAAACCGTCAACATTTCATTAAATTCTGAAACCCCTATGAAAGGTTCTGTTATAGGAATCTTCTTTCTTTTTGCTATGGTCTCCAATTTTCTAACATCTTCAAGTGATTTTCTTAAATTTTCTCGTATGCTTGTATTAGTAACCCTTCCACTAACAAACATATTATCTATTTCGTCGGCATGCTCCCAAGGTTTGTGCATCCATAGATGATTAACTTTCAACTTATCCAGTACAATTTCCAACCCAGAACTATGGTCCGAGTCAGGATGTGTAGAAATGACGAGGTCAACCGTGTCAGTGTTATAATGTTTTTTTATGTGCTCGACCAACTCCTCCCCAGACTCTTTAAATCCTCCATCAACTACAATAACTTTTTGTTCCTCCCTCTTTCCATGTAAATTACCAAAACGAATCGCTATTGCGTCTCCGCTTTTTTCTCCTTCGCCAACTGGCAAAAAATCTATTTCATATCCCATGTTCATTTTTGTCCACAGTATTTTTATTTATAATAATAAAAAATTGTGGTACGATTAAATAAATTAGAAAATGCCACTTGTCCCAAATTATAGAAACTGCGGGAATCGGCATTTAGGAAAAGATGGATGAAGCCGTCTTTTCTTTATGTACTATGTAGTTTAAATGAATACTTAATAGCTGTCAACCCATACAATACACACAAGTTATCAACAACGAACTAATTAGTATTTAACCACTTTACTTATTTTGGAAAAATTGCTACTATTAAAATACGCTTATGATTGATCAAAATACTTTTTATAAAAAAATAGGAAAAAGGATAAAAATAGCTAGAAACGAGGCCGGCCTTACGCTTGAAGATCTTAATGATCTTTCTGATTTAGATTTGTCAAAAGGATCTTTTTCGGCTATAGAAAATGGAAAACAGAAGATTTACGTCTATCAGTTGTACCGTATAAGCAAAGCTTTAAATACCCCCATAGATACTTTTATTGGGAATAGCGAAGAAAAAATAGATATTTCAGAAGAAGATATTAAAAAAATTAATAGCCAATAAATATGCCAATGGTTGAAAGGGCAAAAATTCTTGCTCGAAAGATTTTACAAAAACACCCTTCATTAAAAGGAGTGGTTCCTATTGAAAAAATTGCTCAAGATCATGGTATTGAAATAAGGTACTTATCATTAAGTAAGCAGGTTTCTGGAGCAATGAAAAGAAAGAGCAAATCAGGAAATCCTATTATTATTGTAAACAAGGAAGATACGGACGAAAGAAGACGATTCACTATAGCTCATGAACTCGGACATTTTCTTCTTCATTCTTTATCATCCCAACATATTGATAAACAAGGTATCTATTTTAGAGATGTAGATTCTTCAGCAGGTGAAAATATTATGGAGATTCAAGCAAATCAATTTGCAGCAGAACTACTTATGCCTATAAACTCCCTTAAAAAAGACTTTTTTGAAAATTCTAAATTAATAGAGGGTGATGATCCAACAAAACTAATAAAAAAACTAGCAGAAAAATATAAAGTGAGTAAGCAATCAATGTCGATTAGAATTTCGAAATTTATTTATTAATATACTATCTAACTCAAAATAATAAAAACAGTTTTTAGAAATTCAAATACTCTTTATATGCTTTTTTCGCCTTTTCCTTGTCCACCCCTAAATAAATATTTACAAGTAGTATCCAATCTTTCATGCCTCAATATAACGCTTACCGAGGACGGTCCTTGCCATTTAATCGCTATTCCCGCCAAACCTTCCACAATTTGTCGTGAATAGGGGCTATTTTGCCAGGATATAGCACATTTTAAAAAAACATAAAAGACCCTGTATGGGTCTTTTTATGCATCATAATTTTATGCGGTCAGTCCTATAGAGTCTTGTGCACGCCTTGTACAAAAGCGTGACTACCGATTATTTGGCTCGGTTAAGCCCTTGGTGTGTCTTGAGATGACTCAAGATTCGACCACCGGACAATATATCAATGTTTTCCATTATATCCGATGACGGACATAACTTCTACTAGAAAACATTTCTCGATTATTGTCGATTACTCCCTAGAAAGGAGGTGATCCATCCACAGGTTCCCCTACGGATGCCTTGTTACGACTTCACCCTTATTATCGATCCCACCGTAGACCCTAGTTTAACACAGGGGTTTCGGGTGTTACCGACTCTCTTGGTGTGACGGGCGATTATCTACTTGAAACTAAGTATTGATGTTCCCATCGTACCTGCGGATTTCCCGCATACGACGAGCTCTAATATATTTTAATTCCAAAGTCACATTTGAAAAAATGGAATAAATTCCATACATATCAGAGTAAGTCCTTCACCCTTTATTAAAATAAAAAGTTACTACGACTTAGCTGACTTCTGTTAAGGTCTTTAGCTTCTTGGCTTTAACAGATCTCCTGGGGTCATTATAAATTCTTTTCCAAACATTCTAATACGCCTTTTGTGTGCATTTTCCCTTTGCTCACCACCCATTCAAGGGTCAATGCGGCGTTTGTTTATTAGACTGCTTTTTGCTTCTGGATCCTTCGCCATTTTCCTCGCGAAAAACGACTATCCTTCAGCTACGCTCCGTTTGGGAAACGGAGGGGAAGATTTTAACTTCCTAGAATTTACAACTGCCCAGCGCTTTTATTGTGAGTACAAGATCCGAGAACGTATTCACCGTGACGTAGATGATTCACGATTACTAGTGATTCCGGCTTCATGGAGTCAAGTTGCAGACTCCAATCCGAACTGAGACCGGTTTTTTGGGATTAGCTCCACCTCGCGGTTTGGCAACCCTCTATACCGGCCATTGTAGCATGTGTGTAGCCCAAGATGTCAAAGGGCCATGCGGATCTGACGTCATCCCCTCCTTCCTCCCAGCCCCAAACGCGTTTTGCTAAACGCTAGTTAAAAGTTTATAAAGTTATAAAGTCTATAATGCATAAATACATTATGAACTTTTAACTTTTCACTTTATGAACTAGCGCGAAGCGCGCTTAGGGCTGGGCAGTCTCGCGTGACATATTTAACACACGACAGGGGTTGCGCTCGTTTCCCCACTTAAGGGAACACCTTACGGCACGAGCTGACGACGACCATGCAGCACCTGTCCAGCACCCTCGAAGGCTATCTTATTTCTAAGATATGCAGCTGGATTTCAAATCTTGGTGAGGTTCCTCGCTTATTGTCGAATTGAACCACATGCTCCACCACTTGTGCGGATCCCCGTCTATTCCTTTGAGTTTTAGCCTTGCGGCCGTACTTCCCAGGCGGCATACTTAACGCGTTAGCTACGACACTAAAAGGGTCGATTCTCTTAATACCTAGTATGCAACGTTTACGGCGTGGACTACTGGGGTATCTAATCCCATTCGCTACCCACGCTTTCGCGGCTCAGTGTCAGAAAAGTGCCAACCAGATGCCTTCGCCTTTGGTGTTCCTCATGATATCAACGCATTTCACTACTACACCATGAGTTCCACTGGTCTCTCACTTTCTCTAGATATGCCGTTTCAAATGCAGTTTTCGGGTTGAGCCCGAAAATTTGACATCTGACTAGCATATCCACCTACCCGCTCTTTACGCCCAATAAATCCGGATAACGCTTGAGGTCTCTGTATTACCGCTACTGCTGGCACAGAGTTAGTAACCTCTTATTCCTACGGTACACTCAATAATTTGTTCCCATAGAAAAGCAGTTTACAACCCGAAGGCCTTCATCCTGCACGCGGCGTCGCTCGGTCAGGCTTTCGCCCATTGCCGAATATTCTCGACTGCAGCCTCCCGTAGGAGTTTGGACAGTGTATCAGTTCCAATGTTGGGGACCGCGCTCTCACGCCCCCTACCCGTCATTGCCTTGGTAAGCCATTACCTTACCAACAAGCTGATAGGACACAGGCCGCTCTTCAAGCGATAAACCCGCACACCAATTTCTCCACAAGTTTCTTGCTAATATAATTATTATCTCAAGAATAGTATTGAAAAAATTGGTGTGTGGGTAAATCTTTACTCCATAGAGCACATCGTGTATTATTCCGGATTTCTCTGGATTATTCACGACTTGAAGGTACGTTCCTATGCATTACTAACCCGTTTGCCATGTATGCCTCGCTCTGCTCGCCACCTATGGGTGTCGAACATAGTGAGACACACATTTGACTTGCATGCCTTATCCACGCCGCCAGCGTTCATCCTGAGCCAGGATCAAACTCTCAAATAATGTCTAAAATTTCAAGTCACAAAGTGACGCCGAAATTTTAGCCACAGTACTTGACCCCGCTATAGCGGGGTTACCGTCATAGCAGTTACAAATACTTATATTGAAGAAAATAAATTCCTCGTGTTTGAATATCCCGCAATACTGCGGGATGCTCTTGTCTCCCGTAGGGAGACAAGGCAGACTCTAATGTCCGCCGGAAAGGCGGACTAAGGACTAACCACATAAAATTGTGATTTTGTCTAAATCTTTGATTTAGCTACAAAATCATCCCGAGCTTGTCCGCCTAAGGTGGATGTGTCGAGGGATCTCGATATACTAAACAAAAAAAATTTAAACATTTACCCCGCTATCTCGATCCGCGAGAAATTACGAGGTTGCTGGTTATTAAATTTTTAAGTTTCTTTCCATAACTGCAAAGTGATAGGGAGAATTTTTTCTCCCAACTTCTTTGGAGTTATACGACTCGGCGACTGAGGGGATGTGGCAGCAGACCACATTAATTTCCTTGGGTTATATCCGCCCGGTCGCTTGCTGAATTCTCAGTCGCCGATATTTATTTTCTACTGGTGACTAACATTGTCTCTAGTGTGGATTGTTTCCCCCTCAAAAAAGAAGCCGACATTGAGACGTGGTTGTTAGCCACCAAGATCTAATTTAATGAACTGAACCCCAGAAGCAAAGCTTCGCTTGCTACGGGGCGAGCAAAAAACACATCCCTATGTATTACCTACTAATACACACGGATGTGCCCTTAACCACCCGAACTTAAACTAAATTTTAGCCAGTATTCGTTGTTTCTTGTTGTTAAAACATTAATATTTAATGCTCTAGTATTCTACTAATTTTCAAAAATGTTGTCAACCCCGTCATTTTTAATCAATTTCTAACTTATTATTCCTGCAAATTTCCTCATATTTCCAGACGATGCTTCTATATCGCTAAATTCTCATTAACCACCCCGTTTTCAACATTTACTTTAAAATCTTTTTTCAGCATTAATTCACTTTGCAACTGCCCCTGGACTTTCATTAAATAGCTTCCGTTTTTAATTAATAAGTAATATCTACCAATCACATCGCTTACCGTAAAAGCTATTCTTTGCTGAGGGTTGTTTTCATCGTAGATACTTATTACAGCAAAAGGAATGGGCTTACCAGTCTGGGAGCTGGCTATTGTTCCAAAGCTTTTTCTCTTGAAAAAGATTCTGTAAGCCAAAAGAGCTATATATGCCAGCAATAAAACAACATTCAGCCTGCTTGGGAAAAAATAGGTCAATAAAGCAGTTACAACAAGTCCCGTATAATAAAGAATGACAAATGCGTCTCTTTTTACTACAGAAAATAATGACGCGTAAGCATTAATTTTTCTCTGGGCAAATTTTTGCCAGTCAATGCCAACGGGCTTCAGGGCAATATTAAGTTTTATTACTTTGTCTCCCCCAGCTTCAAAAGCTTGTCCAGAATATAACGAGCCATAAAGAATGTCGTTATTATCTCCTGTTCGTAGTTGATAACCTTTTCTTGCTGCTTGGAAGGTATACTCTCCTTCTTCTGGCAGAAAGCCATAGCGACCCGCTGAGTTAGTATAAACAGTTTTGGCTATTTTTCCTCTCCTATTCACAATTGAAACAGCGACTGCTTCAACTGGCCTTCTGGTCTCGCTATCAAAGACCACTCCCCAATATTTTCTTTTCTTGGTCCGGCCCAGCATTCCAACAGCACCAGCAAGTCTGTAAAATCCTTCGGTAACAGGATAAGGAGTGACGGGAAATAGCGGAACAGCTGAAGCGGCGGTGGCTGTCGCTACTCCAGTAACCAGACCAATCATAGCTGCAACGACAGCGATTAATTTAACGTAAGATTTGCTTTCCTGATCTTTTTCTGTTCTGTCCTGTTTTTTGGGAGCAATATCAACTGGATTATCGGGAGCAGAAGAATCCTCTGGAGGAATAACAGGTGTTATGGCTGGAATAATCTTTACAAAGAAAGTCACAGCACTTGCTTCCTTGGAATAAGGAGTGTATTTGTTGCCTTTGTATCCTCTTACTCTGTATGTATACAGGATGCCGGCTTCTAGCCCCCTGTCTTTGTAGTATTCCTCGTTCTTATTTATAGAGTTAATTTGAACAAATGCCCCATTTTCCCTTTTTCTCTCAATTAAATACCCGTTTTCAATTTTCGAATTATCCTTCCACGCAAGATTAATTCGGCTTGAAGATACAGCCAAAGCAGTTAATCTGGTGGGCTTATTCTTCACCTTTTCGATATTCCCCGTCTTATCGTTATCGTTATCATTATCATTATCGTCGTTATCATTGCCATCATCACTGTTATCATCGCCACCCTGAGTTGCATAATTGACAGAAATTGAATAAATAATGGGAGTGGATCCTGTAGTCAGAACCGCTCTCCATCTTAAATCGTCTCCGGCAGAGCTAAAATCATGTTCTGTTCCAGAAATTATTTCATCCCAACTCAATCCCCCATTATTGGAGAGGTAGTATGCTATAGAAGAAGACCGCGGAGTAAAATCGGTAGCCGTCAGAGTCGCCGACGCAATTTCAGCTACAGAATCATTAATTTTAGCAGACTGGGCCTGAAGCGGACTAGTATAAGAATGAGAATATTGGGTATAAAAAATATCATAACTTCCGGGCGTATTGTCATCCCAAGCAATGACCAGGTTATCACCTGAATCAAGAACAATTGATGGCCTTATTGAACTTCCGCTGTTATTTGATATGTTCTCATTTCCAGAAGTTTCTCCATCTGCCTGAGTCCATTCAGACCCATTCCACTTAGTAAATAAAGTGTCATTGTTTCCAGGACCGTCATCTTGCCAAACGACAATTGGATTGTAATCGGAATCGACCAAAAGCTGGGGATAATTAGTTGAACCGCCAGTGAGAGAAATGTCTTCATTGCCCGCGGTCGTTCCATCCGCTTCCGTCCATTGGGATCCGTTCCATTTGGTAAAATGTATAGATGCTCCCATGGGCCTGCTCCAAACGATTATTGGGTTGTCGCTATCGTCCAGCGCAAATTTGGGATCCTCGCAATCGCTAAAATTACTTGAAACATTCTCCACTCCCGCAGTTGTTCCATCCGCTTCCGTCCATTGGGATCCGTTCCATTTGGTAAAATATATGTCATAATCACCATCAGAATTATCGCTCCAAACAGCTATTGGGTTACTGCTCGAATCAAGCCGAAATTCAAAGATTTCTGAATTTACGCTGCTGTTTGATATATTTTCATGTCCCGCAGTCGTTCCATCCGCTTCCGTCCATTGGGATCCGTTCCATTTGGTAAAATATATGTCATAATCACCATCAGAATTATCGCTCCAAGCGACAAGAGGATTACTATCTGAATCAAGATAAATATCCAGATCGCTACCGTCGCCAGTAGTATTTGAAATATTCTCGCTTCCGAGAGTCGTTCCGTCGGCCTGCACCCATTGGGAGCCATTCCATTTGCTAAAATAGGCTTGATAAAATCCGTCATCATCAATCCATACCACAATTGGATTGTTGTCAGAATCTAATCGAAAACGAGGAGTGTTAGAATCGGCAGATAAGGTATTGGAAACATCCTCAATTCCAGAAGTCATTCCGTCGGCCTGTACCCACTGGGAGCCATTCCATCTAGTTAAATAAATATCAAATACCCCTCCTTCGCCTCCACCATCAGCTTCATCCCTCCACACAATAACTGGCCTATCATTATCATCGATAAGTATTTGCGGATCACTTGACGCTCCGCTTGAATTGGACACATTCTCGATTCCGGTTGTTGCCCCATCTGCTTGCGTCCAGTCAGACCCATTCCACTTCGTAAAATAAATATCTCCGTTTTCAACTTCCTCGTCGACCCAAACAATATAGGGATTATCTTCTGAGTCAAGAATGATTTTATAAGAATACAAGTAACTAACGACAGTGCCTGTATTGGAAATGTTTTCACTGCCCAGGGTTGATTCGTCCACTTGAGTCCAGTTAGAGCTTACGACCGGCAATGATATTTGCCCATCTTCTGTATTCCAAGTTGCAGTTGTCTGTCCTGCATCGCGATAAGTGGTTGTTGAAAAATTCTCACTAAAAGAATAACTATCTGCCCGGACAACATCTTTAGAAAAAGTAAACAGACATCCTGCCGAAATAAGCTGTGTAGTTGCAAGAATAAATAGTGCTTTTTTAATAATCATATTTTAATTCATTACTCTTACAAATCTCTGCGTATTTCCAGGCGCTGGGTCGGATTTTGCGTTCTAATGTATCGTAATTTATTTCCACCAGCCCGAACCTCGGCCAGAAACCTTTGTCCCATTCAAAATTATCCAGAAGCGACCAATAAAAATATCCGCGTACATCAACTCCTTCAGAAATGGCTTTATGGATCCATTTTAAATGGTCTTTAATAAATTTCTCCCGTTTTGAATCGCCCGCATCAGCCAAGCCGTTTTCGGTAATATATATAGGCAGCTTGTGCTGCTTTAAATGCTTTAGTATTCGATATATCCCGTGGGGATACATTTCCCAGTTTAAATCGTTCACGGGCTTATCGTTAAGGCGGATTTTCCTAGGAAACTTGAAACGATTGTGAAAATAGTACTGGACAGTCAGAAAGTCATTATACCCGTGGGTTAAATTAAGCATTCTCCTATTGGTAAAATAGCGGGCAAAAAAAATGCTGACATCGTCCATCCATGTTATTTTATGATACGACTTGAATGAATGAAGAATATTCGCGAATCCGACTTTTGATTTTTTCGAAACAGAATGAATTGCTTTATACGCCTCAATATGGGCACGGGCAAAACTCCTGTACAATTTCCAGGCAGCTATCAAGCTTTTCTTCTGCGGAGGCCAGGAGTTCTGCATATATGCACTGGCAATCACGGACGTCGGTTCATTTATTGTGATCCAGAATTTAACATCGTCTTTTAAGTTTTCAGCAACGAACTTTGCATAGCGTGAAAAATAGAAAGAAAATTTCTTGCTTTCGCATCCTCCTTTTTCTTCCAGCCATAAAGGATTTGTCCAGTGCCAAAGTGTAACAAATGGCTCCATTCCCCGCTCACGGAGGGCTTTAATTACATTTCTATAATGTTCTATTTCTTTTTCATCAAATTTTCCTTCTTCCGGCTCCACACGAGACCATTCAATAGAAAACCGATGGACATTGTGACCCAGTTCTTTGGCAATATTAAAATCTTCCTCATAGCGATTATAGTGATCACAAGCCTGGCCGGAAATATAATTTTGAGGATTGAACATTTCCGGAAACTTATTTTTCTGCCAATCCTGCCACTTGGCTTCCGCCAATTTTACAAGCTTGTTAGCATTTTCTTTTTCCCATTCACTCCATTGGTTTTTTGTTCCACCTTCAACTTGGTGTGAGGATGTTGCCGCTCCCCACAAAAACCCCCTTGGAAATTTCAATTTATTTTTATCTTTATTGATTATCATTGCTATTGTGTCCATATGTGGTTATAAGGAAACCTTATTTTTAAGCTAGTCTAGTACTATATAGCTGAAAGGTGGTGTTGCATTATTCCCTTCTTGATTTTAAATACTCAAAAACTTCTTTCAAATAAATAACTATATTATATGCGAACAATATCATAAATCCTAAAGCGAATATTAGGGACAGGATAAAAAATATCGGCTCCTCAAATTTAAAAACTCCATAAATAATATTATGAGTAATAGTGGAGGCCACAAACAGCCCAAGCAGCCAGAAAGATATTTTTGTTCGTTTTTTCATAAATAAATGATTGCTTGGCTTGACCTATTATTAATCTTCTTTATACTATAATCTTAACATAAAATCAGAGAAATCAGGAGTATTTAGTTACTTAAAAATATATTTTTAAAAAGGAGGCGTGAAAATGGCTGTGAAAGTTACAATACCAGATGCGCTTAAGCACGGATTAAAGATTCAAATAAATGAACTGGAAGGAAAATCAGGAACAATAATTAACCTCATTAATGACCTAGATAAGCAATATCCTACATTTGCCGAAAGAACAGTCCATGAAGGAAAAATAAGGAGATTCATTAATATATATATTAATGAAGAGGATATCAGATTTATTAAAAATGAAGAAACGGAAGTAAAAGACGGCGACGAAGTTTCCATAGTCGCTGCTGCAGCCGGAGGAAATAAATAAGATAAAGCGGTACATATTTGTACCGCTTTTTTGTTTAAATAATTTTTGTTAAGTCGTTCTCTTTGCATGTACAGCGACATTCGTTATTTTTTAATCGCATATTACATCTGCCATTAACTTCTCCTATTAACACCCGCTCGCCTTCCTTTCCTTTTACTGAATACAATGTTGCACTATTGTCGTTTCTCATTCATCCCTCCTTTTTATTTTGTGTTTTCTTAATTATCTAAATTTTTTCCCAGTTTATTTTCTATCCTATTTAATTGTTTTTTAATTTCAGTGATATCTCTATCCGCTTTTCTGTCCATTGCCAGATCCATTTCAACTTTTTTCCTGTCCTTGTCCGCCATTCTGTTCTGGCTCATCATAATTACGGGAGCCGCGAAAGCAGCTTGGACGCTAAGCAATAAATTTAACAGGATAAACGGATATGGATCCCACTGGCTTATCCAAGCAATAACATTTATGATAATCCAAATAATTATAAGAATTGTCTGGATAATTATAAACTTCCAACTACCTATAGTTTTTGTCACTTTGTCCGCCGATTTATCTCCAAGTGTGGGTTTATTATAAGTAATCCGCTTCTGCTGATTTTGATTATTATTGTTATTTTTATTGTTTTTATTTTCTACCATAAGATTATTTATTAGGTTTACCTCGTAAAATAGGCTACGCCTAAAATCCTAATGGATTTTATTTAACGGGGTGAAATTATTTTAATTCCCCCTGGCATATATTTTCTCAAAACTTTCGGTACTTCTACGCTTCCGTCTTTCTTCTGATAGTTTTCTAAAATAGCAATTAAAATTCTTGGCGAGGCAATAACCGTATTATTTAAAGTATACACGTGCTTTACATTTCCGTCTTTGTCTTTATATTTCATATTCAGCCTTCTAGCCTGCCAGTCAGTTAAACTTGAGTCACTGTGAGTTTCTCCGTAAGAATTTCTGGAAGGCATCCAAGTTTCAATATCATACATTCTATACTTTCCTGTTCCCATATCTCCAGTACAAGCATTAACGATCCTGTAGGAAAGTTTTAGATCTTGTAGCATCTCTTCAGCAATTTCCTTCATTTCATTCTGCCATTTGTCGGATTCTTTTATATCAGCCTTACAAATTACTATTTGTTCTACTTTCATAAATTCATGAACGCGATACAGTCCCTTAGTATCTTTTCCATAACTTCCTATTTCACTGCGATAGCATTGAGAAAATCCACAGGCTTTTATAGGAAGCTCGTCTTCATTAAAGGTTCGACTAGCATAATATGCCAATAGTGATGGTTCTGAAGTTCCTGCTAAATAAAATTTATCTTTCATTTCGGTTCCTTTTTCATCTTTTCCAGGATTGGCTAATTGATAAATTTCTTCCTTCCCCTCTGGGAAATGACCTGATCCAGTTAATGCAAAGTCACGAACAACTGTGGGAGCGATCATCATATTGAATTCCTTCTCCTGCATCTTAGCTAATGCGTGCATCATTACGGCCATATGAAGATAAACAGCTTCGTTTTTTAAATAATATCCCCGAAATCCAGAAGTCTTTACGCCTTTTTCCAAATCGATTAAGTCTAAGCTTTTGCCTAACTCGACGTGATCTTTAATCTCAAAATTAAATTCGGGAATATTCCCCCACTTGGAAATTTCTTCATTATCTTTATCACTCTCTCCTATCGGAACGTCAGTTGCTGGGATGTTGGGAACCAAAAGCATTAATTCATTATATTCTTGTTTTACTTTTTTATATTCCGGATCGAATTTGGATAATTTTTCCTTCACCTCTTTTCCTTTAGCAATAACTTCGTCTTTATTTTCAGCCGACCCTAGTGCGTGGCCACCTTGTGGTTTTACGCTCTTCATTTCGTTGTTCAGTTTATTCTTCTCCGCGTTTAGTTTTTCAATCTCTTGAGCCAAGTCAACTCTCTTTTCATCAAGTTTTAATAATTTTTCCAAATCCAAACCAACACCCTTATCTTCAATGGCCTTCTTTACTGCTCCCTTATTTTCCCTAATAAACTTAATGTCTAACACATTTGTAATTCTCCCTTTTAAAAAGGGAGACTGAGAGGGATTTTTAACACTAACACCCTAAACTTATCATACTTTATCCGAAAAATCAAAAAGCGGTTTGCATTTGCAAGCCACTTAAAGTTTTAATGGCTGGGGTGACTGAATTCACCATATCATCCGATATGGCACCCTATCGAATGATAGGGCGAACCTAATATTTTTAAAGTCCCAAACCATAAATCAAAATGTATGTAGCGGGCGACGGGATTCGGATCCGCGACCTCGTGCTTTTCGTGACTGACCAGCTGGCCTGCGCTGTTTTATAAATCCAGTCCACGTGCTCTACCATCTGAGCTACGCCCGCACCCATACATTATTCAAGCTACTTATTTTCCGACAACTGCCTGCCCCGTTTCCGCCTCAGGCGGATTTACGGGGAGCTACAAGGGCATCCAAAAAATTACTCCGCTGACACAACGTTAAGATCCTCGAGATATTCCATCAGGACATCGTTTTCGGCAATGCAAGTTTTGTTAAAATCACTACCAATAATAAGATTAAAAGATCTGTTTTTATTTTCACCCCAGCCGTTATTCATAACTTCCCGCAGAGAATCTTCCGTATCTGAATCAAAACCCAGCACACCAGATTCTACCAAGTCTATCAGCTTCAAATACCACTTCTTCAAAACTCGCATCTTCAGTGAAAAACATAACGATTCTGTCTCCTCCTGATGCTTTCTCAAGAATTTCCTCTACTTTCGCCATATCCATTGCTTTCATTACCTAACCCTCCTTCCCTTAATTTTTGATCCCAATTTTTATTTAGTTTTTATATTTAAATGAACACGATAAGACATATAAACATACAATTCAAACTTTGTCAATGATAACGTGATAAGTCTTATAATTCCAGCAACTTAGATAACTCTATAAAACTATCCACTACATAATCAGCGCCAGCGTCTTTCAGTTTTTCTTTATTAAAATAAGTCGTAATCCCCATAGTTACGCAGCCAGCTTTGCTAGCAGATATAGTTCCGTTATAAGAATCTTCAATGACCAAACAGTCTTCTGCTGGAACACCTATTTTACTCACTGTTTTCAAAAACGGCTCCGGATGGGGTTTTCCATTTTTAATTTCTTCCCTAGTCACAATAGCATCAAAATAATCACTTAAATCAAATTTTTCAAACACTAATTTTTTCACCTCTTCCCTAGCAGATGTGGTAAGTGCTAACTTATTGTATTTATCTCGGCATTTTTTAATAAATTCCAGCACGCCAGGAATGGGCTGTAGTTTTTCAGATGCAATTTCTAAAAAGATTTTTGTTTTGTAATCAGCCAATTCATCAACTGAAATATCATCATTTTTATTATATTCCCTGACAATATATTTAAAAATTTCCGAAACCGGCTTTCCCCGGAAATTATTATGGCCGGTTTCCCGCGGCGGGCATTTTATCCTGTATTTTTCACACGTAATCCGCCTGGCTTCATCGTGAAGCGGTTCTGAATCCACTATCACTCCATCCATATCAAATATTATCGCTTTTATATTTTTTAAATCCTTGTCCATAAAATCAATAAAAAAACTATTTCTACCATATATGGTCGAATGGTAGAAGTAATGTTTTAGCCTAATAAATCTTTTAAGAAACGATGATGGGCATATTTGTCCAGCATACTACTGTTATAATTCCTTTTATCGTTTTTTCTTTTCTTTTTTATTTTATTTATTTTGTTCTCAATTAACTCATTTCTTTCTTCATCTCCATGAAGCCATTGTTCAACTTTGTTTATAGTCTGATGGCTTACCCCAAGTTTTTTGCTTATAGCATCATATCCTTTCTCTTCCGATAACATCTTAGCGATTTGAAGTCTCCTGGCTATCATTAATATTTCGCTTGGCGTAAGCAGTCCAAACAAGAATCCAAATACTTCCCTTTTGGACTTAAGGCTGATAATAACTTCAAATAATTCGCTTGTAATTCTATATTTTTCCCTTTTATCAACTGAATGCACCTTTATCTTTGGCATAATTTTAAAAGCATCAATGATTACAAGTAGCACCTATTATATATTCTACCATATATGGTCGAGTGGTAGAAGCGTGTACTTATAAATAATGATGAACTTCATAATTACTTAAGCTTTGAAGACTTATAAATTTCTGGCCTATATGATTTCAGCTTGATAATCTTCGTATTGTTTAGTTTAAACTCTTCTAGTTTATCTTTTAATTTATCAACGAAAAATTTCTGATCGTAGCCTAAGCAAATTACATCTGGTTTATGTTTCTTCAAAACTTCATATTTGTCTCCCAAACTACCCATCACCACCTTGTCTGATAATTCGTTTTTCTTAATTGTTTCTAATCTCTTTCTCTCGTTATTTATTGTTCCTTGTTTTTTGACTTTTACCACCGTTTCATCCCGAGCTACAACAACGATTAAATAATCCCCGCATTTTTTGGCCTGTTCTAAAAAACTTTGGTGCCCCGGATGAAAAATATCAAAAGTTCCAAAAATCATTACTTTTTTCATGAGATTAGAAAATACCCGCCAATAAAAATAATTATAATAAATAACAGCTTCTTAATTAAATGTTTCTTGGTAATGTCTTCTTTTATAATATGAGGAAAAAACATTGAAAGCAAAATTCCAAAAATCAAAACAAAGAATGGCTGAAATCCGTTGACTGTCCATACTAACGCTAATGGAGCCAACATAAAGGCATACTTTATAATCATATTAGCACCAACATCAACTACTTCATTTACCAAGCTTAATCCAAGCACCTTTGACTTGTTTACTTTGAATATTTCTTTGAATTGGTCCCGATAAGATTCAATGAAAATAACTATAAGCGCCGATGAAAGAATAAACCCTGCATAACTCCAGAATATGGATATTCCAAATCCTTCACCAATTGCAATAAATTTAAAGGCAAAAGCGCTGGCCGCCAGTGCAAGAGAAGACAAAAACATCAGCCAGAGCATCCTTTTTTCAAATTTTATTTTCTCTTCAGTCAAATCAAGTGATAATCCTATGCTTCCTAATATAACTATACCCATCCCGCTCATCTGAATTGATGTTAATACTTCTCCCAGAAAAAAATATCCCAGCAAAAGACTAAAAACGGGAATACTTTGGAATACAGGGACAACAGCTGACGCTTCATGGTCTTTAAGCGCGTAATAATAAAACAAGTATCCAACTGTCACTAAGACCCCGCTAAGCATGATCACTAAGATATTGCCAATTGTAACCCCAAATATATTCGGAACAATGATGTAGATGAATGGCAATACAAATAATCCTACAATAGAAGAAAATCCAAGAATGGCTCCTGTTCCGCCACTTTTAAAAAACTTACTTATTAAATATTTGTCTAAGTAATTACTGACTCCCCAAAGCGCCGGGGCAATCAAAGCAATAAAAAACCATTCCATACATTTGATTCTATCAAAAAAACAAAAAAAGTCGAAGGAATTTTCCTTCGACTAATGAAATGGATATTCATCTATTTCATTAAATTTGTTATACTTCCTTTTACGTCAGAAATCTGCTTCAATCCTTTTTTTGTTTCTCCCTCCTTAATGCTACTCTCCGCATTACCTAATTCTATCAACAGCTCTTTCCAAAACGCCTCGGTAGGAACATATTCTTCTTTCTTTTTCTTGCTCTTACTTTTCTTATTCATCCGGCGCCTCCTTTTTTATTTAAATGTTAAGTAGCTTATTTATTGTATGGTACCTATAACGTAAATACTATGACAGTGCTATCTATCCTTAATCCATTCTTTGCTAATCCATTTTTTGTCTATTGCTTCTTCCAGGTCTATATCCAAAGCATCGGCCAGTACCATAGCAACACCAACAACATCAGCAAGCTCCTTGGCTATTCCTTTTTTAACTTCCTCTTTTGACATATATTTTTCCGGTCTGCTCTTCTTTTTGTAAACCAAATAGGCTTGAGCTAATTCACCCACTTCCTCATATAATTTCAACATGGCAAATTCATCATCTATTTTAACTTTGTATTTATTCCCGTAACTTTTGGCATTACGTATGACTTCCTTCTGTGTTTTTTTAAATTCCATAAATTATATTTATCCTAATTTTATTAACTTAGAAACTGTTATCAATATTGCTCCCTTGGCCGCATGGCCTTTGTTTTCTTTCATCTCTTCAATAAACTTTTTCCATTTTCCTTTTGTGTGATATTTAGCTTTTCCGACCAGCTTTACTCCTTCCCATTTTTTATTCCACACAGCTAGACAAACATTATTATTTTTCGCTAAGTTTTTCTTTGTCTGCTTCATAAAGTTATCAGTGATAATAACTTGATTTTTCGAAACAACTTTAACATAAGCAACGGCAATAACATTCGGTTTGTTATTATTCACCGTCGCAAAAGCAACTGGATTCTCCTCAATTATTTTCTTGGCTTTAGAGGTTATCCCAACCATAAAATTATTTTATTACTTCCTTCAACCTCTTTTCTAAAAACTTCTTATCCAAAACACTCAAAAACCATCCGGCTTTAGGACCGCTTTCTTTTCCGAGAAAACTTATATAAAGTGCGCTGAATAAATCTCTCGGACTAATTCCAGTTTTTTCCTTAATATCATGAAATTTTGAATGAAGATCTTGCCCGTCTAGTACATCTACAGATTTAATATATTCCAAAACCACCTTAAGTGCTTCTTTTTGTTCTGAAGAAAAATCTTTAACCGCTTTGTTTTTGTAATAATTTTATATCTTCTCTGTCAAATAAAAACGGCGACCTCTTGACTTTACCACTGAGAATTGATTTGGATATCTCTTTTTCCCACTCATATAATTTGTTTTTAACTTTTTTATACATCCCGTTTCGAACAACAAGAAAGCCTTTTGACTGCAATGACTTTAGAGCTTTTTCTACAACCTTGGCTTCCATCTCTTTGAAAAATATATAGTGTTTTGTGATCCCCATGCCAGCCCATTTATTAGAATTATTTAGCAAAAATACGAGAATTGAATTAGCATCTAGATTATCAGTTTTTGTAGTTGCTAGAATAAATAAAATGATGGTTTGCCATGCATTTATTTTATTAGATACTGACAGTCCAGGCCCCTTATTCACGGGAACACTGAAAGCAATTGAGCTAAGCCATGCGCGAAACCAATGTTCTCTATTTTTTAAATAGTACCTATTGGAAGCCAAGGGTAAATAAAGATGCCCTTTTTTATTTACTGAAAAACCTCTACCCTTTATAGCATCCTCAATTTGAGATACAGTTACATACTCTCCAGAGAAAACCTTGTCTAAACAATAATTATATTTTTTATGAATATTCTCATATTTCTTAATGAATTCTTTTAAGTTGTTTATAAATTTATCTTTCTTTAATAAATATACAGCGTTTTTAAAAACAATTGTAATATCAATATCACTTTTTTTCTTTTTTGCTCCACCGTATGCAAATGTTCCACTAAAATATGCATATTTTGAGAGATTGCCGAAACATTTATTAATTGCAGTTGAAAGTTCATTCCTAATTTTTAAAAATTCATTGTTATAGAACTCAGCTGATTTTAGCCTCATATGCTAATTTTTTAATGTTACTTTAAATATATTCATAACCTTTGTCTGGTTTTAATAGTGGAAAAAATACACAATCTCGCATATTTTTCTGTCCATTTATAAGAGCAACTAAGCGATCAATTCCGATTCCGCACCCTGTAATAGGTGGCATACCATGTTCCATTGCAGCCAGATACTCTTCATTGACTGCCATTGCCTCATCATCTCCCATCTCCCTTGCTCTTGCCTGTTCCTCTAGAGCCTTGCGCTGGATAATTGGATCAGTCAATTCACTGTATCCTTTTGCAATCTCCCGTGATGCAATTACTAGTTGGTAACTATCTGCTAGCTCTGGCTGAGAATCATTTGGTCGAGCCAGTGGCAATAAGTCTGAAGGGTAATGTGTAATAAAAGTTGGTTGAATAATATTCGGCAGGATTAGCTTTTTATATATATCATCTATCAAGTTCCCTTGTGAACGTTTTTCTGCTTCTTCTTTTTTAATACCATTCTGCATGGCAAGAGCCACTAATTTATCCTTAGGGGCGAACATATCAATTCCATATTCACTAAGGAGTTTAGAAAATTTAATTCTGTGATACTTACAATTAATATTTACTTCACATTTATTACCCTTTTGGTCATATACCGTAAAAATAGAACGACCCAAAGCCTTGGGTACGCTATATTTCAAAATTTTTTCAGTCCATTGCATCCCGTGCTCAAAATTTTCATAAGCACAATACCATTCAAGCATCTGAAATTCCTGTAGATGACTCGGGTCAATGCCCTCATTTCGAAAACTAATCGCGAACTCAAATACTCTTTCAAAGCCACCGATAATTGCCATTTTTAAATCAAGTTCGGGTGATATGCGCAATACAAAATCATGATTTAAGGCGTTGTGATGAGTTTTAAATGGCTTAGCCATGGCACCACCCTCCTGTGGTTGCAGAACTCTTGTATTAATTTCAACAAAGTTATGTTTTGATAACCACTCTCGTATCCCTTGAACCAAGCGAGATCGTACTAGAAAAATTTGAAAAACATTATGATTAATTACAGTATCTAAATAGCGTTGTCTGTATCGTTTTTCAATATCTTCAAAGCCATAAAACTTTCCAGGCAGAGGGCGTAAGGACTTTCCTAGAAAAAAATATTTGACACACAAAATTGCTAGTTTACCTTGTTTTGTTATAAACGGCTCGCCACTTACTCCAATAAAATCTCCCTGATCAACGCAATTTGATAAAAGTGAAAAACTCTTATCATCGATAAGGTCCCTCTTGAAACAAATCTGAATTTTACCTGTTTCATCTTGAAGATCAGAAAAAATAATTTTTCCGTGCCGCCTCAAAGTGATAATTCTTCCAGCCACACTGACGGTTTTCCTTGGCGAGGCCTGAACATCATCTCCCGAACGCAATAATTTTTTGTCGTTCATTACATTCACTTGAGCAGCGAAATGACGCTTATTAAATTTTTCTGGGTAAGGATTGATACCTGCTTTCTTCAGGCAAGAAAGATGATTCCGCCTAACAATTTTTTCATTATTAATACTAGCCTCTGTTAAACTTTTTTTAGCTTTTTCATGTGTCATAAATTATTTATTTAAGCATTATTTTATTAGATAATATCAAGACCTGAGTCTTTCCTTATTTTCTTTATTTTATCACCACATTTCCCAAGATACAAATAGGGAAATTCATTGATTCCAAGATCTTCAAAAACATTTTTAACAACTCTATACCTTCGTATGTCATAATTCTCTCTTGGATATAATAGTTTTGCACTCTCTTCGAAAGTAAGTGACCTATCTCTCTCGTTATTAGTATAGACACTGTTTTGAATGCAATGATCAGCTATTTTTGCAAACAGACCACGCCCAAAACCTTCTTGTGGAAGATAAATGAATATACCTACTCCCATAGAATTAATTTCTTTTAGATATTTTATAGAATCATTGTGACAATTGCAAGCAATATCCCCGAGAGAGCCTGTTACACAGGCGCTGCTTAGCCTTAATGGAATCCTCCTGCGCGAACCAAAATATTTATGCTTAGAGAGATTTTTCTTCTGAGATAAACAAATGTCAATCGGATCTTTGATTGTTTTGACTAGAATTAATATTTCACTTGCGGTGCATCTGGATTCATTTATCATTTTCGCATTAATTTTATAGGCAATCATTGTACATGGACCAAGATATTTATTCTTAGCTGGTGTTGCTATATAATTTTTCTTAAAAATATTTTTCATAATTTAGGCTTTACTAGTATTTCAAAAATATCTCTTTGTGGTAATGTTGGTTTTGAAATGACTTTCCCATTATAGGCAACAAACGAGGCTTCTTTGCCATACCCTCCATATGATTTTACTCCTCGTTCAATACCAGGCTCATGCAAGTCAGTATTTCTAATTATAGTTTGTATTGGATGAATAATTCTTTTATTTTTCATGAAGTCTTTTCCTATAATCTCTTTCTTAATATATTCACTTTTGCCAAAAACGGATATGTAACCAGCATTATCTATATAATTTACATTCTCAAAATATAGCTTCAAGTCTTGATCAAAATTATATTTTTGTATAAAAAATATGGGTGCAAAACTTTCTATATAATTACCGCCACGCTCAAGTGGTTTTTTAATAATTGTCGGTTTCAGAACACAATTTTTTTTCGAAAAAATCCCTGAATAATTCTTATCGACCCATATTTTATTGCATGTAAGTATATTATTAATTCTATGGATTGATGATTTATCCGAAAGAGAGCCAACTCTATTTTTCCGATTTAAATAACACCCAACATTTACATTTTTTAATTCAGCTTTAATGTAGCTAAGAAAACGCCTGTAAATCTTACTGTGCACTAATATTGAATTTGGAGAGGAACAGTCTTGCCCGGAATTATACAGCTTAGCCCGAAGCACACTTTTTACAGCGCTTTTTACATTGGCATTCTCACTAATAATAATTGGATTGTGGGCAGATCCATTTCCAATAAATAACATTTTCTTCCCGATACGACTTTTAACAATATTTGCATTTTTACCAGTTCCAGTAAAAATAATTGCGCTTCCGAAACAACAACTTTCTTGAAAGCATCGTGCGTCATGGATTATTTTTAAAAATTCTTCCCTTTTTCCATTAAATATTTCCAGATTTGGAAATTCAGTCGATATCTCCAATATATTTAATAAATCGTCAAAAAATTCACCCATTGAAGATGATCTTTTTACAATAACTTTTTCGGACAAAAAAGATGGCACTATGGCAAAACAAAAAAAAGCATAGAGTGGTTGGTTCCTAGGAATGAAGCAAAATACTGAACAAATTTTACGAATGAAATATTCACTATTCTCAGAAATATTTTCAAGCAGGTCAAGTGTCCTGCTAATTTCATCTAGGGCAACTTCGTAACTTTCATAATTTAAAAGAGCTTTAATAAGTTTGTGTTTCTTTCTTTTTATCCTGGCCGACATATTTTGTGCTTTTTTTAGCACAAAAGAGAAATTAATAGCATTTCCACAATACATATTCATACAGTTGCATATTTAAAAAATATTTCGCGTATTGCTCTTTAATTTCCTCAGCAAGTTTATCTGCCCAATACATAAAATATGTTTAATATACTCTAATCTAACGCATTTTTATTGATTTGGCAATAAAAAAACAGGCAATGCCTGTCCATAACTACATTTTAAATTTATTAATTGCTATCGCCTTCACTAAAAGAATCAACAATTTTTTTATAACAATCCTTGCACAAGTGAAATTTTTTCACCCTGCTCTCCTCATCGGGAGGACTGAAAAGAATGCCTCCAAAATCATTCAGCTCATTTTTGCATTTGTCACAGACTGGTTTTATCGCCATATTTTTAAATTTTATCTAAATACTTTTCCAAAATAATTTTAAACCAAGGAGTATATTTTTCGGCGTTTTTAATGATATCCCTTTTTAATTCATCGATTGAAACCCATTTCCATTCGTCTGCTTCTTCTGGATTTAAATTAGGATCCCCTTCGTACTTTCCTATAAAAACATGGTCGTATTCGTATTCATACAATTTCTTTCCCAAAACAGCTTTATACATAAAACTACATACTTCTTTGAGGCTGCAGTTAAATCCCATCTCCTCTTTTAATCTTCGATAAACAGCTTTGTGCAATGGTTCATTGGGACGAGGATGACTACAACAAGTATTAGTCCAGAGTCCACCACAATGATACTTTGATTTGGCTCGTCTCTGTAGTAATAATTCTTTTTTTGAGTTGAATACGAAAATAGAAAAAGCCCTATGAAGTTTGCACTCAATGTGGGCTTTCATTTTTTCTTCAAAACCGATTTCTTTATTATTTTTATCAACTAGTATAACTTTTTCAGCCATATATATTTTTTATTCAAAAATTGTAAATTTTTTAACAAGCTTGGTATTGGACCACCGATTTCCTAGGCCTATGTATTGTCCAGCTCTTGACATCACCACGCCTATTAAAATGATTATATAAATTATGTGTTCGTCTATTAGTGGGTTATGCTCTGGTGGTAAACAGGCCGACCACATTAGCAATAACATAACAGATCCAAAGAAAGTAGCAAGCTTTGTTAATATGCCCAACGCTAGCGCCAAGCCGACCAGCAAAAGTCCTAGCATAAACAGCCAATCTACAATAACACTTCCTGCCATGCTATTAAATAAAGATTCAAAAGGTCCATAGGCAGCAAAATGGAGAAATCCAAAAGTTGGCGAACCTCCTACTAGCCAAGCTTTATCTGGGACAGTAGTAAACCCTAAGCCAAACATTTTATCTATAAATGCCCACAAAAATATCCATCCCATCACAATCCGCAACAATCCCCAAATATAATTTGTCTTTTTATTTTCCATAATAGAATTATAACACACAAAAAAGGCGGAAAATATCCGCCTCTTAATAAAACGCCTAAGGCATTCCTTTTTATATAAAGCAATTAATATTTAATTTACTTCCAATATCTGATATTTCACTAGCCCCTTTGGAGTCTCGGCCTCAACTTCATCTCCGGTTTTTCTGTCCATAAAAGCTTTCCCCATCGGCGATTCATTGGAAATCTTAAAATTCGCCGGATCAGCTTCATTTGACCCTACTATTTCAAACTCTGTTTCGCTACCATTAAATTTAACTTTTACTTTTGATCCTATCTGAACCTCAGTTACAGATTTATCACGCTTAGCCACTTGAGCATCCTTAACTGTCATTTCCAATTCTGCAATGCGAGTTTCATTCTCGCTTTGCTGTCTCTTGGCTTCTGAATACTCGGCATTTTCACTCAAATCTCCTTGTTCTTTGGCCTCTTTAATGGCCCGAGCGATTTCCTGCCTTAGGCGAGTCCTTCTGTCTTCAAGTTCATCCTGAATTTTTTTTAATCCTTCCCTTGTAATTAGTCTCGTCATTTTGTTATTTAATTTTAGTGATTAAAAAATACCGCCCCCAAGCAGTATAAAAATATTTAGTTAAAATCATTAGTAATATAGCAGAATCACCCATATTGTCAACCCCATCGTAATATCCCAATAGCTTGGAAACGTTTTCTGGTGTAGAATAACCAGTTAAATATTAAGTTTCCAAGTATGTATACAACTAATCCTAGGATGCCCAGATTAAGGGCTCAAGCAGTCAATATGGTAAGATCGGGTAAATCAGTGTCTGGGGTAGCCAGGTATTTCGGATATTCCAAATCTGCAGTCAGCAAGTGGTGTCAGAAAGTTATTTATGGAGGAGTTCATGA
>BDTH01000030.1 GCA_002923195.1 bacterium BMS3Abin15 | reverse complement strand
CAAAAGAGGTTGCCGCGTGCAATATCAGGGTAAATGCTGTTGCCCCTGGTTTTATTGAGACGGATATTCTTAAAGATTTGAAGGAAGATTATATGGAGCAAATGATAAGAAAGATACCTTTGGGCAGGCTGGGTGAATCGGTGGAAGTTGCAAAGGTAGTAAAGTTCCTGGCAAGCAATGATTCTAAATATATTACAGGCCAGACAATAATTATAGACGGTGGACTGAGTTCAGCTTAATAATATGGATAACGGGATAGTAATAACAGGTTTGGGCGTGATCGCACCTAATGGCATAGGTAAGGAAAAATTCTGGGATGCCCTTAAGGAAGGGCGGTCTGGGATAAAGCCCATCAAACGTTTTGATACCAGCGAGTTCAAGTGTAAGTTGGCAGGTGGAATAGATGACTTCAGGCCAACCCATTTTCTGGGTTCGAAGGGCTTAAGGAGTCTTGATAGAAGCTCAAGGTTGTTATGTTCTGCTGCCAAGCTGGCGATAGAAGATGCGAACTTAAATATTAACAATAAGAATACGGATGATATTGGAGTGGTTACCGGCACAACTCTTTCTGCACTCTGGAACTTTTCTGAATTTGAAACAGGAGCAATCATTGATGGGCCGCTGTTTACCGATGCATCTCTTTTTCCCGGAACAGTAATAAATGCAGCATCCAGCCAGGTGTCAATTAAGTTTAACATTCAAGGGTTCAATACGACTATTTCAACAGGCTTTAGTTCGAGCATAGACGCATTGAAATACGCAATAGATTTTATCAAACTGGGACGGATCAAGGCTGTGTTGGTTGGGGGAGTTGAGAGTCTTTCTCTCGTAAATTATCTTGGCTTTTATAATCTGGGATTTTTTGCAGGGCTGGACGGAGAAGAAATATCTTGCCCCTTCGATAAAAGAAGGAACGGAATTATCTTAAGTGAGGGGGCAGCTTTTATTGTGATAGAAGATGAGGAGTATGCAAGAAACAGGAACGCGAATATTTATGCCAAGGTCAACGGAATTGGTAATTTTTTTGACGCTTTCAGGATGGGTAAATATGATCCGGAAGCCAATGCATTAATAAACAGTATGAAAGAGGCTATCAAAACCTCCGAATTGCATATCGATGAAATTGACTATATTAGTGCTTCTGCAAATTCAGTCCCAAAGCAGGATGAATTGGAGACAATGGTGATAAAGAGTGTATTTGGCAAATATGCTTACAATATTCCGGTAAGCGCAATAAAGTCTATGATAGGGGAGACCTTTAGTGCCGCTGGTCTTTTTCAGATTGCTGCAGCAATCGGCAGCATGAATAAAGGCTTCATACCGCCGACAATTAACTATAATACTAGAGATGAAAAATGTGATCTCGACTATGTTGCGAATAAGTCACGGGTGGGCAGAATAAGAAATATTTTAATTAATAATTTTGGACCAGGTGGAAGCAGTGCCTCGTTTGTCTTATCAAAATGGAATTGAGGAGGGAATTATATGAACGCTGATTTTGATGAAGAATTAAAGGTTTTGATATCTGACATCATAGAAGTACCGGTTGAAGAGCTTTTGTTAGAATCAGATTTTATTGATGATTTGAAAGTTGATTCATTGAAGGCGATCGAGATCGTGGCAGCTGTTGAAAGAAAATACAGGATCGTTATTCCTGAAGAGGATATTCCAAAAGTCAGGAGTCTTGAGACAATACGAAATTATATTGTAAACGCTAAAAAGGATTGATATATGCCTTTGGGAATAGAGCAGATCAAAGCTATCCTTCCACAACGTGAGCCTTTTCTGTTTATTGATGAGGTGATTGAGATTGAAGGCGCAAATAGAATTGTTGCGGTCAAAAATATAAGTGGTACGGAGGAGTTCTTTAAAGGACATTTTCCAGAAAAACCTGTAATGCCAGGGGTCTTAATTGTTGAAGCTTTAGCTCAAGCTTCAATAATTCTTTACTCTTTTTGTAAACCTGAGATAGCCAGGAAAAAGCCTGATTATTACCTTGGAAAGGTAAAGGCGGAATTCCTTTCCCCTGTACTTCCCGGAGATAAACTCATCATGGAGATCAATAAGGTAAAGATAACCGATGAGGCGGGAATAGTCGATGCATTGGCAACTGTTGATACTAAAATCGTTGCGAAAGCAACTTTGATATTTGGAATTAAAAAAAGTGAAGAATAGAAGAGTAGTGGTTACTGGGCTGGGAGTTGCTTCATCTGTGGGCATAGGTAAGGAAGACTTCTGGGAATCCATAGTCAACGGCAGATCCGGCATCAGCAAGGTTACTTCCTTTGACACATCTGATATGAGATGTCATTATGCAGGAGAAATAAAGGATTACAGTCCGGAAGATTTTATCCCCAAAAGGAAAGTCAAATTTTTGGGCCGCACCTCCCAATTAGCCATATCTTCAACATATCTTGCATTAAAAGATGCCGGCATAGATACAAGTAAGATCAAGAATAAACGGACAGGTGTTTTTATCGGGACCACCATGGGGGAAAAACCGCTCGCCGAATCTATCAATGTCTGGATAAAAGAAGGTTTTGAAAAGGTAAGCAGGATGAAAATAATGCAGTCTGCTGCCAACAACATACCTGCCAATATTGCGATGTTTTTTAAGCTGCAAGGGCCAAACTATTTAATTCCAACCGCCTGTGCCGCCGGCAACTATGCCATTGGATACGGGTTTGATTTCATAAAGAGGGGAGACCTGGACTATGCGATAGTAGGCGGCGCTGATGCGTTCTCTGAACTTGCATTTATCGGTTTCCATCGTATTTATGCGATGTCACCCGACAAGTGCAGGCCTTTTGATAAAAACAGAAAGGGAATGATGGTGGGTGAAGGGGCAGGCATTCTCCTGCTTGAATCATTGGAATCGGCTTTGCAGAGAAATGCCACTATTTATGCGGAAATCGCCGGCTATGGTCTTAGTTGCGATGCCTTCCATATGACTGCTTCCGATCCTGAAGGTATGTCGAAAGCGATCCTGAAGGCCCTGGAATATACACAAACCTCAAGGGAAGAAGTTGATTACATAAACGCCCACGGCACAGGTACTCAGGGCAATGATAAGAATGAGTGCGCCGCACTGAAAAGGGTTTTTAAGGACAGGCTCAGATCGATACCGGTTAGTTCGATCAAGTCCATGCTTGGTCATCCCATGGGCGCTGCATCCGCTATAGAGGCATTGACATGCTGTCTTGTGGTGAAGGAAAATATGATCCCTCCGACGATCAATTTTGAGACGCCTGATCCTGCATGTGAAATAGATTGTGTTCCTAATAAGGCGAGGGTAAAGAGAGTGAACATAGCGCTGAATAACGGATTTGCCTTTGGCGGGAATAATTCCTGTCTGGTTTTGAAAAAATTTGATATGCATTGAATAACATTTGTTAACAATACTCTTAAATATTAGATAAAGGATAACCATTATGAAATCTTTTGAGGAAAAAGTTATTGATGTCAGCGAAAAACTGAATAATATTCTGGATGATTGTGAATGTTCTCCGAAAGAAAAAGATATTACATTGGCTTTTTTTGAAAAACTGAAGCATTACTTTCAATCTCTTTATGATTTTGAGGGCAGGGTAAGAGATATGGAAAATAATGAAAAAATATTAAGAAGTAATTTTGAAAAATATCAATCAACAATCATTTCGGAGATATACTCTTTTGAAAAGAAAATCAGGTCTAATATCATTAAGAAAAGAGTGAGGGAATTATTTAGATCAGCTGTAGGTGAATACATTTTCGAATCTCCCATTACTAAACGTGCGTTTGAAAAACCCAGGGGTTATCCGGGGGATTATCTGATTTTTGAGATGTTTTACAATGACAGTTACGCACCGGAGGGGACAGGCTATTTTTTGGATAAATGGATCCTTGATCATCCTTTGCCCAAAGGAGCAATATACAGAAAGAATAAACTGAAAGAAATGCTTAGTCAGATAATTGAAGGCAATAAAAATAAACTGAAAATCCTGAATATAGGATGCGGTCCAAGCAGAGATTTGAGGGAGTTAATATCCGAGAACATGGATATGGGTAATGTTTATATCACATGTCTGGATCAGGATGATGAAGCATTAAAGTTTTCAGAGGATGAGGTAAATAAAATTCAACGACATAATAATATATCATTTATTAAACATGACATTATCAGTATATGCTTAAACAGAAAAACAAAACAGCTGGATAAACAAAATGTTATATATAGTCTTGGTGTTGCAGATTATTTTATGAAGACAACCCTTGAAAATTTTATCAGGTACTGTTTCGACTTATTGGAACCGAAAGGCAAATTAATAATCCCGCTATGCAGTTCTCATGAACCAGAGCTCTACATACCGTTAAGATGGTTTTGTGAATGGGATTTTTATTCACATGATGCGAATGAAATAAGGGATTTTGTTGAGAAAGAAATAGGCATTGAAAAAGTGAAGGTCATATGGGAAAAAAGCCAGCCTATATTTTTTGTCATAATTGAAAAGTGAAAATTTAATGGGAACCAGGAATTAAATAACTCAAAATGGATATAAAAGGTTTAATCAAAAGTAGATATACAATAAGAAAATATAAGGATGTCCCGGTCCCTGAACATGTAATTAATGAAATTATCGAAGCTGGAAGATGGGCTTCATCGGTGCATGGATTTCAGCCTTGGCGGTTCATTGTGATAACAAATGATCTTTTGAAGATGGAGATCTCTGATATTTTGATTGGAAAATCAAAGACTATCGGTTCGGGGCTGGAAAAACTGCTATTATTGACGGCGAAAACTATTGCCAATGCACCAGCAATAATTTTAGTATACAACCAGAATGTTTTTAAAGATGTGGCATATAAATTTCACAAGATTTCAAATGAAAAGGTAGAAAAACGATATATCAATATCGCGGAACTGACTGAAATAGAAGCTATTTCCGGGGCAATACAAAACATGATACTTTCGGCTCACGAGCTGGGTGTCGGTAGTTGCTGGAATACCATTCCTTTATTTTGTGATAAAGAAATTAATGGAGTTCTGAAAACTGACGAACAGTTAATAGCTGTGTTATCAATGGGATATCCCGCTGAGGACGGCAGACGGTCCAAGAGAAAGTCAGCTGATAAAACAGTTAAATACAAAGACTGAAATGCTAATGCAATTACTTACGCATATTAATTTTTTTGCTTTTTCTTCAATATTGATTGTTGTTACTACAGTTTCCATGGCAATTTTCATTTTAGGAAAAGCAAGATACAACAAAATCAATCAAATATGGGCATCTTTTTGTATTCTGGTTTCAATCTGGGGGATAAGCGGTTATGGGTTTTCGACTGTATCTGCAAAAGATGATGCTTTATACTGGTGGAAAGTAGCAAATATTGGAGCAATTTTTATCCCTGTTGTTTACTATCATTTTCTGTATGTTTTTTTAGATTTCAAAAAAACATATTTGAAACATATTCTTTATCTCTCTTATTTTTTGGGTTTTGTTTTTTTAGGCATCAATTTTATTTTTCCTGAAAATTTTGTCGGTGATGTAAGACTTGTATTTAACCACATTTATGTTCCAGATTCATTTAATTTGAAAAATCCCGCTTATTTATTATTCTACGTGGGTTTTTACTGGGTGCTGCTGTTATTTTCCTTTTCTATGTTGATTGCTTATTTCATGGATTCTAAAGGAGTAGTCCGGAATCAACTGAAATATTTTATAGTAGGTTCTGTTATAGGCTGGCTTGGTCCACATGGCTTTTTCTTGCTGGTTTTTAACATTAATGTCTATCCGTTTTCCAATTTTTTAATTGCTATTTATCCTATTATTTTTACATATGCCATAATCCGCTACCGGCTGTGGGATATACAAGTAGTAATCAGGAAGAGCATGATCTACTCACTTTCCGCCGGGATTTTGACAAGTCTTTTCGTTGTTATAGTCATTACCATGACCAAGTATTTTTCTGATATGGCAGGGGTCAGGTCTTATACTATCCTGGCTGGTGCATCACTTTTAATTGCTGTACTTTTCAACCCTCTAAGGAACAGAATACAGCGCCTTGTCGATAAAAGATTCTATAAGAGGTCTTATGACTACTATTCAACAATACAACAGGTTAGTTCCACCCTTGCCACGATGTTCAATCGGAATAGTATATTGAAGTTTATCGGGAACCTGATATATGAAGTTTTGGGGCTTGAAGGTGTTTACATGCTTGCTGCTGTTCCTGCTGAGGGCATTTATGAAGCAGTATATCAAATAAATAAGGACGGCGGCAGGATAGACCCGCTAACTGAAGACGGAAAGAGAATGAATATAGACGAAAAATCCGGGGCGATCAAATTATTCGCCAGATCGAGAGATATTATTGTTAAGGATGAACTTCCTCTTCTTGAAGAAAAAGTTGGCCGTGATGTGGCTGAAGAGATCTGGAA
>BDTH01000029.1 GCA_002923195.1 bacterium BMS3Abin15 | reverse complement strand
CTGCCAATAAGATCGAGGAAATCGGTGTAACAACCGAAACCTTAGCAGAGCGTTTCATTCATGAGTTAAAGTTTTTTGACGAAACCGGAAAACATCTGGATATTGAAAATGTTACTTTATGTAGCGGATCGCGGTATTCCGGTGGCGGCGTTCCGGGCGTGCACTTCGTTTCGCGCGATGGTGGGGTGTACGTCAGTTGGGACGGTTCCGGCTTTGTCCGTGGCGGTCTTCGTTCTCGCGAGGTAGTTTCCTCTCCGACGAAGTCGGAGAAATAAACCTCGTAACTTTTTCACTTTTAAACTTTTAAAAAAGAAGGTGATACATCCCGCTTGCTGAATTGATATTTGGCAGGCGGGTTTTTTATTTTCGGAAAGTTTTGTATAATAAAGACGGCTAACATAACCGGTCCTATGCGGATAGCGGTTTGCCCCCGTCAGTCTGGCGGGAGATATAGGAAACTGCTTGCCTGATTTTGGTGAAGATTTCTATTGAAATAGAATGCTTCATAAAAAAACTCCCCGCTGGAGCGGGGTCAAACCCAGATAATTTTGTAAAAGATTATCGGTGATTATAGATGGAATCAGGTGAAAATAGCGGATCGCGGTATTCCGATGGCAACGTTCCGAACGTGAACTTCAATCCGAACGATGGCAAGGTGAACGTCAATTGGTACAATTCCGGCAATGCTAACGGCAACCTTCGTTCTCGCGAGAAGTCTCCAAAAAAGAAATCCTGATTGTCTCGGGATTTTTTAATGAATATATGTTTATCGTAAATATTTTATCCATCCATTTACCATCTTAGAAATTTCTTGCAAGTCTAGTTCTAATTCAATATATAATTTCTGGTTAATAATATCCAACTCATAAGCTATTCGAAAAAATCTTTTCAACATCTCAATTTTTATTCTGGCAGAATTCAAAAAAGGAAATTTATTAACTTTTGCTTCCAGCGAAGCGGTAATAGATAAATTGATTATTTCCAAACAAATATTTTCTATTTTGGAAAAAATTCCAAAACGGTCGCGCTTAGATAACCTAGGGGAAATTAAATAAGTCTTTTTATAGAACTCACAAACCTTATGTACCAAAGGCGTATTAAAATTACTGAAAGTGTTGGGGGGGGGGATTGATAGTCATAAATTAAATATTAAAAATCAAAATATAAATATTTTTGAGGAAATTATTTCTTTGGAAAATTTATTTTTAGCATGGAAAGAATTCAGTCACGGTAAAAAGAATAAATCAGACATTCAGCAGTTTGAATTTAACTTAGAAGATAATATATTCCAGCTTCATCGGGAATTAAAACTTAAATTTTATCGACATTCTCATTATACCGCATTTAACGTCTGTGATCCAAAACTAAGGCGTATTCACAAGGCAACCGTCAAAGACAGAATCTTGCATCATGCGGTTTTCAGAATCCTTTATCCGATATTTGATAAAAATTTCATTTTTGATTCTTATTCCTGCCGGATAGAAAAAGGAACGCATAGAGGTGTTTTGCGATTGGAAGAATTTTGTCGTAAATTAAACGGAAATAACCACAAAAATATTTTTGCGCTCAAATGTGACATTAAAAAGTTTTTTGATTCTATTGATCAGGGTATTTTACTGAAACTCATCGAAAAGAAAATAAAGGATAAAAACACGATCTGGCTGGTTAAAAAAATTATCAAAAGCTTTCCGATCGGATTGCCGTTGGGGAATGTTACTAGCCAGTTATTTGCCAATATTTATCTCAATGAACTGGATCAATTTGCGAAGCATAAGCTAAAATCTAAATATTATCTGCGATATTGCGATGATTTTCTGATTTTGGGGAAAGATAGTGAATATCTGCAAAGTTTAATTCCAATAATTGATGATTTTTTACAAAGAAATCTAAAGTTAATTTTGCATCCTGATAAAATAATCATTAGAAAATATCGGCAAGGCATTGATTTTTTGGGTTACGTTGCTTTGCCTTACCATAAGGTTCTGCGGATGAAAACCAAAAAGAGAATAATAAAGAAAATTATATTGAAAAAGCGTGAATTAAAAAATAGATTAATTTCAAAAAAGTCATTTGATCAAAGCTTGCAATCGTATTATGGAGTGCTCAAACATTGCAAGGGACAGGGAATTAAAAAGAAAATTTATAGATTAATTAGAGGCATTTAACTTTTTACACTCATCCAGGTAGTCTTCAATTTCCCGGATGTATTTTTTTACTCTTTTCTTCTTATCTTCCATATCATCAATGTAGTCATTTACTTCATCCGTGTCGCCGCCAGCGGCTTTTATCTGATCTTTGATATCTTCGGCATCTTTAAGATAATTATCTATTTTTTTCTTATCCCTTTCAAGGTCTTTTAAATTTTTCTCAGCCTTTTTAGTTTCGCAGACATATTTAACCGGAGGAACTTCAGGTGCCGGGCTGGCAAAGTGTTGGACAATAACAAAAGCATCCTGATTATTTATCTTGCCTCTGAAATAGGCTAGTCCAATTTGAGTAAAATTTTCGTTGAGTATGTTAGCTTTATGTCCTGGGCTATTCATTAAGGCTATGTGAGCGCTTTCGGATGTATAATAATTCAGCGCCAAATTTTCTCCCGAAAATGTATATTTGTACTCCACTCTGTCAATCCAGTACCATGGAGTAACACCCGAAGGGGAAACATGCTCGAAGTAACTGTTTTCTATCATATTTTCCGCCTTTAAGTTGGCAGACTGACAAAGAAGATTGGACCAAGATAGCGCTTTTTTATTGTTCAACTCCCTGTCAGTATTTATTCTCTCAAAAATACCGCTTACTAATGTATTATTTTCATAATTTTGGCAGTTTAGTTTTCCGTATTGAGCAGTTTTTTCAAACTCTGATTCTTGAACCGGAGCGCTTATTTTTGCCTTAGAGGTTTCTATTCTTGCTTGGCCTCTGGTTTCGATTTTTTCCAGGCTTTCATTGACAAATTTATCAAAATAAGGTGGCAAATAAAAAGCAGTTAGGAAGGCTACTGCGAAAAGAGAAATATATAGAATAGTTTTGAGTAATACTTTCATGGATATGTTTATACAAAATTATCTTGCCCCCACACCAATCAAGGATTTGATAATGAAACTCGTGTAAGTTAATGATGGAGTATGTTCTAATAATAAATATCTAGAGAATAGATAATGTAAATAATTTTTTAAAATTTATCCTTAATTGGTGTGGGGGATTGCTTACTTTAGAATTGTATGTTAATTTTCAGAAGAAATCAAAGACTCTACGAATTACAAATCTGTTACAAATGTACGAATACTATTTAATTTTAAATAATTTAACCATTTAGCAATTTATGAAGCACGATTTAGCAATTATCGGAGCTGGACCAGCCGGGCTTAATGCGTCGGTTTACGCTTCAAGGTACGGCATAAAGAATATCATAATCGGAGAAGTTTCTGGCGGTCTCACTACCACGACTTTTGATATTGGCAACTGGCTGGGAACGCAAAAAATATCCGGTATGGATTTTGCGCAAAAGTCAGCAGATCATGCAAAAAGCTACGGAGTTGAAATAATTGCCGGCAAGGTAGACAAAATTGATAAAAATCCCCCTCAGTCCCCCTTTAAAAAAGGGGGAAGAGAAGGGGGATTTAGGTTATTATTTAATGACGGGAAAAAAATTGAAGCCCGAGCCATTCTTTTGACTATGGGCACTAAGTATCGCAAACTGGGAATTCCCGGAGAAGAGGAATTATCAGGAAAAGGCGTTTCTTATTGCGCTACTTGCGACGGATATTTTTATAAGGGTAAGGCAGTGGCTGTGATAGGAGGAGGCGACAGCGCAGCTGAATCTGCGGTTTTCCTGAGTGGCATTGCAGAAAAAATTTATATTATTTATCGCAAAGACAAATTGAAAGCTGAGAGTTTTTGGGTAAAATCTATTGAAGGTAATTCTAAGATAGAAATAATCTACAGCACTAATGTCAAAGAAATTAAGGGGGAAAATAAAGTAGAGGAATTGATTTTGGATAATCCTTTTAATAATTCTAATACGCTCAAGGCAGATGGAATTTTTATTGAAATCGGAGCTGATCCATCTACTGATTTGGCTAAAAGTATTGGTGCACAATTGGATGACGGGGGATATATCAAAATTGGTTCTGATGGAAAAACAACAGTGGATGGAGTTTGGGCGGCAGGAGATATAACCACCGGATCGAATAAATTTAAGCAAATAATTACAGCGGCTGCGGAAGGAGCAATCGCGGCCAATAGCATTCAGCAGTATTTGAAGAAATAAAAAATTCGAGATATATTCTCGAATTTTTTAATTGCTGTGGGCATACCAAGATTCGAATTCCAGTAGTGGAAACTACGTTTCACTACGGGACAGGCTTGAAACCTAATTGCAATATTTATTTACACCTGATGTGGGTGTGGGAAGACTCGAACTTCCGACCTCTTCATTATCAGTGAAGTGCTCTAACCAACTGAGCTACACACCCTCGTTATTATTAGGAGGGTTGCGAGTGAGTAAGTAATGCTCCGCTCTAACCCGTCTCGCGTCGACAAGTGGTCTCCGCAAGTCGAGGCGGGCCGACTGAATCACCATGCCCCCTGTGGATCGGACAGGACTTCTCTTCACTCCGATTCAGAGCCTGGGTGCTACACACAGAATGCTCATTTATTCGCATCCTACTCACACCCTTCAAGTCCTTATTCAAATTCTTTTGTGTGGACCGGACAGGACTTGAACCCGCTACCTCCTCGGTGCAAGCGAGGCGCTCTACCAGGTGAGCTACCGGCCCATATAAATACATAATAACACTAAAAACCATTATACATTAAATAGTAGATTTTGTCCATATTTAAGAGGCATATTTGACAAGAAAAAGCTGTTATAGTAATATAACAACATACAAAAAGCCCCAAGGGCTTTTTAAAAAATCCTTGTCCCGTTAAATTTGTGTGGGCAAGAGAGGCGAAATCTCAATTTAATGGGATCAAAAATGATTAGCAAGATAATAACTTTCATCAAAGAAGCCAGGGTTGAGCTGACAAAGGTCAACTGGCTTTCAAAAAGACAGACAGTAAATTACACTTTACTGGTCATAGGCGTCAGCTTGGCGGTAGCGGCTTTTTTGGGAGGATTGGATTATCTTTTCAGCGGCATACTAAAAGGATTTATTATAAAATAAATATTTGTTGGCTATCCCAGCACCAAATTCTCCCGCCATGGCGGAGCCCCGCCAGAGGCGGTGGCGAAAAAATATAAGTTTTACCACGGAATCACCTGCGGCTTAGTCATAATTAAATAATAAGTTAACATAAAGAATTGGTGCGGGATGCTCATTTTTATAGCTACTCGCTCCGCTCTAGGCAAAAATGGCAAAGCAAACACAACATCACGGAAAGGCATGGTATGTGCTTCATACTTACTCAGGATATGAGGATAACGTAACTCGTAACCTCAAGCAAAGAATTGAGTCTATGGATATGCAGGACATAATCTTTGACGTTATTGTTCCTAAAGAAAAGAAGATTAAGATTAAGAGCGGAAAAAGAACAGTCGTTGAGGAAAGAATCTATCCCGGATATGTTTTAGTAAATATGATTGTAACCGATGCATCATGGTATGTCGTCAGAAATACTCCTAATGTTACGGGATTTATCGGCCTGGGTACTACACCGACTCCTGTTGATCCAGTGGAAATTGAAAATCTTAAGAAACGCATGGGAGTATCTGAACCGAAGTATAAAATTGATGTTAAGATTGGAGATTCGGTCAAGATTAACGACGGTCCATTCAAGGAGTTTGATGGAAAAATTCAGGAGATAGACGAAGAAAAGGGAAAGATTAAAGTCCTGGTTTCTATTTTCGGAAGAGAAACCCCTGTTGAGCTGGATTTCCTACAAGTTAAAAAAATATAGTCTACAAATATGGCGAAACAAGTAAAAACTGTTATTAAACTTCAAATACCAGCTGGAAAAGCTAATCCTGCTCCTCCGATAGGGCCAGCTCTAGGTCAGCACGGGCTTAATATTCAAGATTTTTGCGCTAAATTTAATGAAGCTACTAAGGATAAAGGAGGGGATATTACACCAGTAGAAATTACTGTTTATGAAGACAGAAGTTTTGAATTTGTAACTAAGACTCCGCCAGCTGCGGAATTGCTGAAAAAAGCGGCTAAGGTGAAAAAAGGAGCCGGAAATCCATTAAAAGATAAAGTTGGAAAGGTTACCAAAAATCAGGTTAAGGAAATTGCTGAGACTAAGATGCAAGATCTTAATGCTAACGATATTGAAGAAGCAATGAAAATCGTAGAAGGAACAGCCAGATCGATGGGCATAACTGTGGAGTGAAATTACTAATCGACTCGAATTTACTCTCGAATATTCACGAATAAGAAATTGGGGATAATTAGTGAATAGATTAGCGTAGATTGGAGAATTATATCATTATGAAAAGAGGAAAAAAATACAAGGACGTTTTCAAGAAAATTGATGAGAGTAAGTCATATTCAATTGATGAAGCGATAAAGCTTGTTAAGGAAAATAAAATAGCTAAATTTGATGAATCAGTGGAAGCACATGTGAATTTGTCTATTGATACTAAGAAAGGCGAAGAACAGGTAAGAGGCGCCGTAGTTTTCCCTCACGGGACAGGAAAAACCAAAAGAATAGCTGTCGTTACTTCAACTAAGGAAAAGGAAGCCAAGGATGCTGGTGCGGATATAGTAAGCGGAGAAGACTTAATTGAAAAAATAAAGAGCGGTAAAATGGATTTTGATGTGCTGCTAGCTACTCCGGAAATGATGCCTAAGCTTGCGCCGGTAGCTAAAATTCTCGGTCCTAAAGGTCTTATGCCTAGTCCTAAGACAGAAACAGTTACCCAGGACGTAAAGAAGACGGTTGAGAGTTTGAAAAAAGGTAAGTCTAATTTCAAAAATGATGACAGCGGAAATATACATCAAGTATTCGGAAAACTTTCTTTTGATGAAGACAAGCTAAAGGAAAATTTAAAAGCTTTTGTTGAAGCTATAAAAAAAGCCAAGCCAGAAGCGGTTAAGGGAAAACTTATAACTTCTGCCTCTATCTGCTCAACCATGGGGCCGGGAATTAAAATCAACGCATAACTTACTTTAAGAAACGCTCTGTATGAGCGTTTTTTTGACCGAAGAAATAAAAAGTAGTAGAATGGAGAAACCCGTTATTACTGATAATTATGAAAAACTTAAAAAAACAAGACAGAAAAATATATAATGCCATACAAGGAGAGCTTAAGCGTCAGCAAGAGGGCATGGAACTTATTGCTTCGGAGAACTATGTCTCTGAAGCCGTTTTGGAGGCTCTGGGCTCTATTTTTACCAATAAGTACTCCGAGGGTTATCCGGGCAGGAGATATTATGGTGGACAAGAATATACAGATGTTATTGAAAGTCTAGCAATTAGCAGGGCGAAAAAATTATTCAGAGCTGACCATATTAATGTTCAGCCACATTCAGGAGCTCCGGCCAATATGATTGTTTACAGCGCGCTTCTGGAACCAGGAGATAAAGTATTGGGGATGGATCTTTCCCATGGGGGACATCTAACTCACGGCCATCCGGTTACTCTTCCAGCTAAAATCTACAAATTTATTCGTTATAAAACAGGAAGGGATGGAAAAATAGACTATAAAGAATTAGAAAAAGTTGCTAAGAAAATAAAGCCAAAAATAATTCTAGCTGGATTTTCCTCATATACTAGACAACTTGATTACAAGAAATTTAGTAGTATTGCCAAGAAAGTTGGGGCAATTTCTATGATAGACATTGCTCACATTGCCGGGTTGATTGCAGGAAGAGCCATATCTAATCCAGTGCCTTATTTTGATATAGTAACAACCACCACTCATAAAACACTCCGGGGGCCTAGAGGAGGAATGATAATGTGTAGAAAAAAGTTTGCTAAGGCGATAGATAAATCAGTCTTCCCGGGATTTCAGGGCGGACCACATATGAATAATATTGCCGCTAAAGCTGTTATGCTGGAAGAAGCTTTAGAGCCGTCGTTTAAAAAATATGCCAGACAAATTATTAAAAATGCCAAGGTTTTAGAAAAGGAATTAAGAAAATACGGTTTCAAAATTATGTTCGGTAAAACGGAAAATCATATGGTTTTAGTAGATGTGTTTAGCAGTAAGGAAGTTGCAGGAAAAGAAGCAGAAGTCGCATTAGATAAGGTGGGTATTACCGTTAATAAAAATGTCATTCCCGATGATCCTAGATCGCCGATGGATCCTAGTGGACTGCGGATTGGTGTTCCGGCTGTAACAACTCGAGGAATGAAGGAAAAAGAAATAAAAAAAATCGCTGAATGGATTAATGATGCGATTGAAAATCGAAAAAATAATAAAAAGTTAAACCAAATTCATAAGGAAGTCATAAAGCTTTGTAAAAAGTTTCCAATATATAAAAATCTAAAATAAATAAAATTATGAAAGAGGATAAAAGAAAAGATTATTTTAGTTGGGATGAAACATTTATGCAGATGTGTAAGGTAATTGCCCAAAGGTCAAAGGATCCCAACACTCAAACGGGTGCCTGTATAGTGAACGACAGTAATATTATAATCGGTCTGGGTTACAATGGATTTCCACGAGGATGTTCCGATGATAACCTTTCTTGGGCTAGAGAAGGGGATTTCCAAGATACAAAATATCCCTACGTTGTTCATTCGGAAGAGAATGCGGTTTTAAATTCCAATGCTTCGACTGAGGGAGCTAGGATGTATGCTACATTGTTTCCTTGCAATGAGTGCGTAAAAGTTATTATTCAAAAAGGTATCAAAGAGATAATATATGAGGATGATAAGTACCATGACGATGAAAAATGGGTAGCATCAAGAAAAATGTTAGACTTGGCAGGTGTTAAGTATAGACAATACACTCCTTCGAAAAAATTAACCTTCGAATAATCTAAGTTATTTATGCCAAAAATAATTTTGGGGCTGGCAGCAGAGTTAGCTGGCGGAAAGGGAACAGTAGCTAAGCATATTATTGAAAAATACGATGGCAGTGCGCATCGTTTTTCTACGATGCTGAGGGACGTATTAGATAGATTGTATCTGGATCAAAACAGGGAAAATATGCAAAAACTTTCTACAATCACGCGCAAGGCCTATGGAGAAGATACACTAGCTAAGGTTATATCTGAAGACGTGAAGAAAGATGACCACGAAGTTATTGTAGTTGATGGAGTAAGAAGATCGGCAGATATTAAATATCTAAAAGAATTGCCAGAGTTTAAATTAATTTATATAGAAGCTGATATAGAAAAGCGCTTTGAGAGAATTAAAGAAAGAGGGGAGAATCCGGATGACAAGAGTAAGACATTTGAAGATTTTAAAAAAGATCATGAAGGAGAGGCAGATATTCGAATTAGAGACTTAAAAAAACACGCTGATTATATTATAGATAATAACAAGGACATAAATTATTTGCATAGTCAGATTGACGATGTAGTCAGTAAATATAAATAACCCCAGTTGAATAATTCGCTACGGCGAATAAGATTCAACGGGGCAAGTAAAACATGAATATTTTAGAAAAACATGTAGTTAAGAATCTAGATCAAGGTGGATTTGTGCTAGTTCTTAATAATGAAGCTGGGATAGACGGACAGGCGGAGGCTATGCTTCAAGCTCTTCATTCTCGTTCTATTGGAGGAATTAAGCATCACCTGGAGATCCTTAAAGAAAAGGGAGCAGATAACTTTATGGAACAGTTTTATGTCGGTTATGGGCATAAGTCCATTGGGGATTGTGGAAGTGCAACAGTTTTTGTGGAGGAGGTTTCCATGTTGGCAGCTAAGGCAATTCAAGACTGGAGACTTTATTCAGGCCAAGAAGCTTCTACGCGCTATATTGATTTTTCTGAACAAAAATTCTTAAATCCACTGGGAAATAAAGAGGGAGAAGAAATTTTGGAAGACTGGCGAAAATTTTATTTAGAAGCCCAAGAGCCAGTGCAAAAGCATCTTAGGAAACAATTTGCTCGACAGGACAGTGAGGACGAAAAAGTATATGAAAAAGCTATCAAGGCTCGAGCGTTTGATATTACGCGATCGTTCTTGCCAGCCGGGGCTACTACGAATGTGGCCTGGAGAATGAATTTTCGCCAATTTGCAGATGAACTGATGCTTCTTAGGCATCATCCACTGAAAGAGATTCAGGATATTGCAGAAAAAACCGAAGAAGCTCTTTTGGAAATGTATTCTAGTTCCTTTGGCCACGAGAGATTTTCTAACACCGAAGAATATAATAAGCGTTGGATGCAGGAAGAATATTATTATCAAAATGACGAGTTGAAAGATTTTATCCTTCTTTACGATAATATAGACAGAAAGATGCTCTCTGGTTACCGCGATATACTCAAAAAAAGACCAATGAAAACAGAACTTCCGTCGGCGATTGCTGAGTGCGGAGTGGTGGGATACGAGTTTTTATTAGATTTTGGGTCTTTTCGTGACTTTCAGCGTCATCGAGCTATTGTCCAAAGAATGCCTCTCCTAACTATGAATCATGGATTTAACCAATGGTACCTAAATGCACTACCTGATGATCTAAAAGAAAAAGCTGAAAAATTTATTTCGAATCAAAAGAATAGGATTGATAAATTGAAAGGAAGTGATGAGGAAAAACAATATTATATAGCCATGGGATACAGAGTGCCGATTCGTTTTTCTGGAGACTTGAAAGCACTTATTTATTTAGTCGAACTTCGATCAACACGATTTGTCCATCCGACACTGGTAGAGCAAGTACTTAAAATGATAAAAAGCCTTAAAGAACTTTTCGAAAAAGATGGATTGGTTCTTCATCTAGATGATGAACCTAATAGATTTGATGTAAAAAGGGGAGAGCAGGATATTATTGCTAAATAATATTTATTAACTTGCGACCCAATAATATGAAAATAGGAAAATTTATTGTAATAGATGGCACTGATGGAAGTGGGAAAGCGACACAAACAAAGTTACTAGTAGAAAGATTAAAAAATGATGGTCATGATGTTGAAATTGCGGACTTTCCCCAATATGGGAAAAAGTCAGCGGGACTGATTGAAAAATATTTAAATGGAAAATATGGAAGCGCTGAAGAAGTTGGGCCTTATCGAGCTTCCATTTTTTATGCTTGTGATCGTTATGATGCTAGTTTCAAAATAAGGAAGGCTGTTGAGGAGGGAAAAATCGTAATTTCTAATAGATACGTTACTGCCAACATGGGTCATCAGGGAGGAAAAATAAAAGATCCAGAAGAGAGAAAAAAATACTTTAATTGGCTTTATAATCTAGAATATGAAACATTTTCTATTCCACGACCAGATTTGAATATTATTTTACATGTTGATGCCGAGGTTGCTCAAAAATTAGTGGATAAAAAAGGAAACAGAGAGTATGTAGGCGGAGAGAAAAGGGATATTCACGAAGATGATTTGGGGCATCTCAGAGATGCGGAAAAAGTCTATCTGGAAATTGCAAAATCCTTTCCCGATTTTACGCTTGTTAAATGCACAAAAGACGGCAGTATAATGGTAAGAGAAAATATTAGCGAACTTGTTTGGAATGTAGTAAAAAAAGTACTAGTATGAAGATAGAAATTAAAAAGCTAGATCCCGATGCAATATTGCCTGTTTTCGCCCATCCGGGAGACGCTGGGTTGGATTTGTATTCAATAGAAAACATAGAATTAAAGCCCGGAGACAGGATGCTTTGCGGCACGGGAATCGGCATGAAAATACCAGATAATTATACTGGGCTTATATGGGACAGAAGTGGGTTGGCAGTAAAAGAGGGGATTATTAGTATTGCAGGAGTTGTGGACAGTGGTTATCGCGGGGAAATTAAAGTGGCCTTGGTCAACTTAGGGCAAAATTCATACGAGATAAAGAGGGGAGAGAAAATTGCCCAAATGATTATCCAAAAATTCGAAAAACCAGAGTTTATTGAGGCAGATAAATGGGACGACAAGGAAACTTCAAGAGGAGAAGGATCATTTGGCAGTACAGGAACAAATTAAACATATGGCAAAATATATACCAGTTATAAGAACCCCGCAAAGTCGTCTATTGACGACAACGGGGCAAGTGGAAATTCATGAATAAATACAATGTCACAATTGGGATGGAAGTGCATGTTGAACTCAAGACAGAGTCCAAGATGTTTTGTAGTTCAAAAAACGGAATGTCCTCCTTCGTTGAAACTTCGGAGGATAAAGGCCTGGAACCAAACACGCTTATATGTCCAGTATGTACTGGTCAGCCGGGAACGTTGCCAGTTCCTAATAAGCAAGCTATAGAATTTACTCAATTAGCCGGACTGGCCCTTGATTGTGAATTGAGCAAAGACTCAAAATTTGACCGGAAAAATTATTTTTATCCCGATTTGCCCAAAGGCTACCAAATTTCACAGTATGATCAGCCATTATGCGGAAAAGGAAGCTTAGAGATTAATAATAAAAAAATCGGAATTACCAGAATTCATTTGGAGGAAGATACAGGCAAACTTATTCATCCTAAGGGCACCGATTATACCCTAGTCGATTTCAACCGAGCAGGCGTCCCTCTTATGGAACTGGTAACGGAGCCAGACATTGAAAGTGGTGCGGAAGCCAGATTATTCTGCCAAAAATTACAGCAAATTTGCCGATATCTCGGAATATCCGATGCAGATATGGAAAAGGGGCATATGCGCTGTGAGGCTAATGTCTCACTCTATAAAAAAGGCGAAGATAAGTTAAGTGGAACGAAGGTTGAGGTGAAGAACATAAATTCTTTCAAATTTGTTGAAAAAGCCATTGATTATGAAATTAAGCGCCAGGCAGAATTATTAGAGGAAAAAAAGAAAGTGGTGCAAGAGACAAGGGGGTGGGACAGTAATCGTAATGCTACTATATCTCAAAGGATCAAAGAAACGTCAGCTGATTATCGCTATTTCCCGGAGCCTGATATTCCACCGCTAAAATTTACGGACGATTATATTAAAAATCTCAAGAAAGAATTGCCCGAACTACCGGCTGAAAAAGCCAAGCGGTTTGGGAAGCAGTTCAAGTTGCCAGGTGACGACGTAGAAATTTTAGTGTCAGATAAAAATCTAGCCGATTATTTTGAAAATGTTGTTAGCGAGCTTAGGGAAAAGATTCAGTCCAAAGAATTTGATATCGCGGAAGATAAAATAGTAAAATCAGCAGTCAATTACATAATAAGCGAGCTGAAAAAACACCTGACCGAAAGTGGTCAGTCCATAAGTGACATAAAAATAACTCCGGAGAATTTTGCTGAACTCATTGGCTTTGTCGCATCAGGAAAAATAAATTCCAGTGCGGCGCAAACAGTGCTTTCTGAAATGTATAAAACCGGAGGTGATCCATCGCAAATTATAGAAAGTAAAAATCTAATCCAAGTCAGTGACGAGGGGGAACTGAAAAGCGTGGTCCAAAAAATACTTGACAATAATGCCAAATCAGTTGAAGATTATAAAAAGGGGAAGGAAAATGCATTGCAGTTTTTGATGGGGCAAGTTATGTCGGATACCAAGGGCAGGGCAAACCCACAAGTAATAATAAAATTACTTAAAGAAAAGTTAAAGGGCAAGTAAGCAACAGATCCGCCGTAGTGGTGGAGCCGAAACAAAAGGCAAAGCCAATCCCCAAATAGTAGCTAAGTTATTAAAAGAAAAATTAAAAGATTAATTATTAATCTAATAAAAATATGCTTTTTGAAGCACCCACCATTAATAACTCAGAAGAAGAACCCAAGATAATTCCAACTGGTTCTTCAGAAAAACCAATAAAATCACCAGAAGATAAAATTGCATCAGCAATTTTTGTTGCACTTAAAGATGCCGCCGATTTAATCGACAGTAAGGCTGATCGCAATAAAGTAACAAAAAATCTATTAACAGAAGTTGAAAGAATGGGCACAGGGGAAAATTTGAATGAAGAAGTGTTTAAGATACTAAGGGAAAAAGCCTCAGCGGGATTTCATGAAGAAGGCGGAGACAGGAAAAATTCTTATTTACTGGAACTTCTATCTGAAGTAGAGAAAAGAAAGAATTAAACTGGCAGTAATTTTACCATATTGACACAGTTTTCAGCTCAAGTATAATGCGAATAATGTATATGATGTGGAATAGTTTAATTGTGAAAAAGGAGATTATAAGCGATTAAAAAACCGCCCGTTGGGCGATTTTTTTTAGGTTATTTAACAAAAAAATATAAAATCTTAAAATTGTAAAGACAGGAGGACTTATGAAAAAGCTTAATGGAGTAATAAGGGCTCAGCAGTTCAGCACAAAAACAGTTGAGGAGATATTTTCCATTACCGAGTGGATGGAAAATTCACCACCAGCCGATTTGCTAAAAGGAAAAGTTATGGTAACTCTTTTTTATGAGCCTAGCACAAGAACCAGATTAAGTTTTGAATCAGCTATGAATAGGCTTGGCGGAAGGGTAATAGGCACTGAAAACGCGAAAGATTTTTCATCAAAAGCCAAGGGAGAGAGCCTGGAAGATATGGTAAGGGTTGCGAGTGACTACGGACATATTATTGTTTTGAGATATCATAAAAAGGGAGGAGCTAAAAGAGCACAGAACTTCTCTCGCATTCCTATTATTAATGCCGGTGACGGAGTGGGTCAGCACCCAACCCAAGCGCTGTTAGATCTTTATACTATCAAAAAGCGCTTCGGAAAAATAAAGGGATTAAAGATAGCGATGGTTGGTGATCTGGCAAATGGCAGGACCGTTAGATCCTTATGCTATTTTTTAGCCAAGCACTTCCCGGGCAACAAAATATTTTTTGTATCGCCAAAAAAAACCAGGATGAAAAATGACATCAAGAGGTACTTGGATCGTTATGGTGTAAAGTGGACTGAAACAGATAATTTGGCGCAAGTTCTTCCTGAAGTAGATGTTATATATCAAACCAGGGTACAAAAAGAAAGATTTAAAGATAAGCAGTCCGTTTACAAACAGGTGGAGAGAGAAAGTCGGGAGTTGATAATTAACAAAGAAAGCCTAATCCTGATGAAAGAGAGTGCTATTATAATGCATCCACTGCCCCGTATAACAGAAATCAGTTACGATGTTGATGATGACAAAAGAGCGGTATATTTTGAACAGGCACGGAACGGAATATTTGTCAGGATGGCGTTGCTTAAAATGATACTAGTCGGTTACTAAACCAAGATTAAAAAAGGAGGGAAAATGTCAGGACCAGTTTTGACCGAGAAGAAATTCAAAAAATTAGAAGAGGAAAGGAATGTGTGCATTTGTTTAAGCTGTGATAGTTGTCATAAAAAAGTTGGAGAGGGATGTGGTCAATGTGAATTTCCTGAAACTGACGAAAAAAATTGTGCAAGCAACTGTTACGATAAACTATGAGAGACTTATAAACACTAAAACCCCCCGATTAATATTATTTAATCGGGGGTTTTTTATTTTAATGCAAGAATTTTTTTACTTCCTTCTCAATTTCTTTATAATTTTTCCTGCCTCGTCGGCAGACGGGCAACCACTTAATTCTTTTGCTTGCCCAGTAGCTCCCGCCTTGGCGGGATGGTTTGGGGTCCCTGCGGAACCAGGTCATTTGGCGTTTGGCGTATTTCCTGCTGTCCTTATACAGGTTTTCTTTCATTTCCGATAGTTTTATTTTTTCCTGAAGATACTTTGCAATCCAGCCGTATTCCAAGCCAAAGACTTCTAGTTTTTTCCAACTTACTTTATTTTTAATATGCAGGTCTTTTACTTCTTTTATCATTCCTTGTTTAAACCTCTTGTCTAATCTGATTTTAATCCTCTTGTGTAATTTTTCTTTTGGAATATCAATGCCAATCTGCAAAAATTCGTAATTCCTAGTTCCTAGCTCTTGATTTATTTTTGGCACTTTTCCCAATGACCTGCAAATCTCAATAGCCCTAATTAACCTCACTTTATTGTTTCTATCAATATCTTTTGTTCTTCTGGGATCCAACTTTTTTAATTCCTGAATTAATTCAGGAATATTTTTTTTATTTAGTTTTTTTCTCAGTTTCCAATCGGGCTTTACTTCTGGAAAAACGATATCGTCTACGATAGATTTTATCCAAAAGCCGGTTCCTCCGCATACAATAGGAATCTTTCCGCGCCTTATTATGTTTTTTATAATCTTTTCCGCTTGTTTCTTAAACTTAGCCGCATTGTAATTTGTTTTAGGACTGACAATGTCAATCATGTAGTGGGGAATACTTTCACTATAATAAATATCAAACTTTGAACTTTGAACTTTGAACTTTGAACTTGGCACGGAAGAATCGCGTGCGATTTTTCCAGTGCCTATATCCATGCCTTTATAAATCTGGCGGCTGTCAGCGGAAATTATCTCTCCGTTGAATTTTCGAGCAAGCTTAATAGCCACATCTGATTTTCCAGACGAGGTTGGTCCGAGAATCACAATTATTTTATCATTGTTCCTGCTAGGTTCCATATGTTGGCCTTTATTATTTTTACTTTAACAACTTTTCCGACCAAATTTTTCTTTTTAGATGGAAGTTTAACATTTTTTAGTGTTCTGGTTTTCCCAAAATAAACCCCATCCTTCCTTTTTTCAATTAAGACATCAAAAACTTTTCCTACATATTCTTTATTATTGGCAAAAGCGGTTTTCTTCAAAATTTCATTAAGATATTTTTCCCTTCTCACCTTTTCTTTTTTAGAAACATTGTCCTTCATTTTCCAGGCTATGGTGTTGGGTCGGGGAGAGTATTGTCCGAAATAAACCATATCGTAAGGAACTTTTTCCATAATTCCAGCTGATTTTAAAAACTGATTCTTGGTTTCACCCGGAAACCCTACGATAATGTCAGAGGTTAGGGAATAAATAATTCCCGGCTTATATTTTTCAAATGCCAATTCAATTTTTTTTATTAATTTCAAATAGTGCTTAGCATCATACTTCCTGTTCATTATTTTTAATACCTTGTCGTCACCAGCTTGAATAGGGAGGTGAACATACTCACAAGCCTTTTTTGATTTAGCAATAGTTTCAATTAGCTCATCGGACATATCTTTAGGGTGGCTGCTTATGAATCTCAACCAAAATTTTCCCGGCAAATTATTTATTTTTTTGAGAAGTTTTGGAAAATTTATATTTCCATCCTTGTATGAGTTCACATTTTGCCCCAATAAAGTAATTTCTTTGTATCCTTTTTTGATTAGTCTTTTAGCTTCCTTAATTATTTCGCCAGCTGGCCTTGAAATTTCTCGACCACGGGCATGTGGAACAACGCAATAAGCGCAAAAGTTATTACAGCCAGTCATTATAGGTACATAAGCTTGAAAATTATTATCATGCTTGGGGATTATTTTAAAATAATCTTTATTATAAATGTCATTGCGAGGAGCGGAGCGACGCGGCAATCTATTATTTTTTGAACGAGATTGCTTCACTTCGTTCGCAATGACAAATTTTGTGATAGCTGTTCCGACATTTTTTATTTCAACAAACAAATCAACCTTATTCTCCAATATTCTCCGCACATCTTTTCGATTAGACAAACATCCGGTTAGGATTATTTTAATATTCGGATTATTTTTTCTAAGATTGTGGACTTGTCCGTAAACACGGTCTTCCGCCATTTGCCGAACCCCGCAAGTATTAAACACTGCTAAATCCGCCTTACTAATATTTTCAACAGGCTTTAAATTATTTTTTTCTAACACTGAAGCAATTCGTTCAGAGTCTGAGTAGTTCATTTGACACCCAAATGTTTTAATAAAATACCTCATAATTTATTACTAAAATAAAAGCAGTATCCCTAAGGATACTGCAGAAGCGCTTAGAAATCAAGCTTAACTACTTCTTCTTTTCAATTTCTTCAACAACTTTTTCAACGAATTTATCCAACTTCATAACCGTTTGTTTGCCCGCCCTATCCTTGGCGTCGGAGAGCTTCTTATTGTCCCGCAGTCTGATGTTAACAGAATTAGACTTTACTTCTTTTTCTCCCACCACAAGCATGTAAGGAATTTTTTGTTTTTCCGATTCGCTGATTCTTTTTCCTAAAGATTCTGCCCGATTGTTAATTTCAGAGCGTACGTTGTTTTTTAATAATTCTGCATTTATCTTTTCTGCATATTTGTTAAACTTATCACTGACCGGAATAATTTCAACTTGGACAGGAGATAGCCAGAGAGGCAGTTTGCCGCCAAAGTGTTCCAGAAGGACTCCAATAAATCTTTCAAAAGCTCCAAAAATCGCCGCATGTATAAGTACTGGAGTTTTCTTTTCGCCTGCATTATCTATATATTCCGCTTCAAATCTTTTAGGAAGCTGAAAATCTAACTGTATGGTAGCCATCTGCCATCTTCTGCCTAGGGCATCTTTCATATCTACATCAATTTTTGGTCCGTAAAAAACGCCGTCTTTTTCCTTGATCTCATACTTTATTTTTTCTTTTTTGAGCGCACTTACTAAGTCTTTCTCAGCCTTGTTCCAGGTTTTAATATCCCCCATGTAATCATCCGGGCGTGTGGCAAGGTAGAATTGCGGGTCAAGACCAAAAACTCCGTAATATTCCTTTACCATTTTTAACATTGTCTTGATTTCACTCTCTACTTGGTTCTCTATTAGAAAAACATGAGCGTCATCCTGTGTTATGGCATTTACTCTCAAGAGTCCGTTCAGCTCTCCTGATTTTTCTTTTCGAAGAACTCTTCCAATCTCAGTGTATCTGATTGGCAGCTCTTTGTATGATCTCTGTCTTGTTTGATAAATCTTTATATTAAAGGGGCAATCCATTGGCTTAAGGCAATAAGTTTCCTTATCTATGTCGAAATGATACATGCTGTCTTTGTAGTGCTGCCAGTGGCCTGATGTCTTCCAAAGAGTGTTTTTGGCCAACTGCGGAGTTTGAATCTCCTGATAGGCATAGTTCTTTCTTAGAGATTTTCCAAATTTTTCCAGCTCATTCCAGATAATCATTCCTCTGGGATGCCAGAAAGGGGATCCAGGCGCCTCCGGGTGGATAGAAAACAAATCCAGTTCTTTCCCCAATTTCTTATGATCTCTTTTTTCTGCCTCTTTTAACATATGCAAGTATTTTTTCAACTCTTTCTTGTCATTAAAAACCACGCCGTAAATTCTCTGTAATTGCTTTTCACTCTCGTCTCCTTTCCAATAGGCGCCGGAAATTTTAGTTAACTTAATAGCCTTGGCATTGATTTCGCCAGTTGAGTCTAAATGAGGACCAGAGCATAGGTCTACAAAAGGACCAGACTTATATACTGTTATGGTTTTATTTTTTCCCCCGCCTGCAACGCTATGCGTAGCATTGCGGGCAGGTTTCTTTAAATCTTTAATAAGCTGAACTTTATAGGGTTGCTTGGCTTTTTTGAAATGATCTGCAGCGTTTTTTATTGAAATGTTCTTTTTCCGGAAGGGGTGGTTTTCTTTGACAATTTTCTTCATTTTTTCCTCCAGAATATCAAGGTCCTCTGGTATTAAGGTTCGAGGCAGATCAAAGTCATAATAAAAACCGTTTTCAGTAGCCGGACCGATGGCAAACTTGGCCTCCGGAAACATTTCCAAAACCGCCGCCGCTAAAACATGAGCAGTTGAGTGTCTTAGAGTTTCTTGTTTGTCTAGTTTTTGCATATGTTGCTATTATAACTTCTAAAACAAAAAACAGTCAATTAAGCATTTCAGCGTCAGTATTTTACAACATCTCAATCCTTCCCTCTGGGATTAGTTTTTTCAAAGATTCCTGTAACCCCTCAAAATGCTCTATACAGTAAGGGGTTTCCAGCCTTGATCCGTTAACAGAAACATAAACCTTCATTCCTCCCAGTGTGCACTTATCAAAAAACTGGGATAACTTCTGTAATATATCTTTACTGGATTTATCAGGAAGCGTGATTAATAGTCGTGCTTTTTTATTATTTATCTCATCTTGGCGATGATTAGTTGCAAGTTGCTCATTAACCTTTCTTGTTGCCTGTATCCTTTTGAAGTTTTCCATTTCCGATTGGGTTATTTCTTTAGCATCATCAACAATTAATTTAAAATTACCGTCTTTGTCTGAAAGTTTTCCTTCGGTGAGAATCACTTTATCCTCCCCGAAAAGTCCTTCAAGCCGTTCTAATGTTTTAGGAAAAACTAAAAGCTCAATCCTTCCGCTTAAGTCTTCAATGGTGACAAAGAGCATGGCCTTGTTTTGATTTTTCAGAAATATTTTCTGTACCTTACTTATAACTCCCCCCAACCTCACTTTATTATTCACCATATCATTACTTAGGTCTTTGATTGGAATAGCCATTTTCTCCAGATATTCCTGGTAGTCAGAAGCGGGATGATCACTGACGTATAGTCCGAGTAATTCTTTTTCCCACTGAAGCTTTTGTTTTTTAGTGGCAGGATCAGCCTCCACGAGGGTAATAGAAGGAGCTTCAAGCTCCATGCCGCCGAATAAGCTTGTTTGGTTTGAATCCTTCGCTCTGTGCAAATTTTTGGAAAAGGTAAGAATATTTTCACTGCTGGACAACAAATGATTCCTTTCTCCTAATTCATCCAGCGCACCGACTTTAAATAGTGATTCTAATGATTTCTTATTTAGATCTTTTGTTTCAACCCGGTTGATCAAATCGCCAATGTCTTTGTATTTTCCATTTCTTTTTCTTTCCTCTACGATTTCATGAGCTACGTTTATGCCAACATTCTTAATAGCATTTAATCCAAATCTAATTCTCCCGCCCGCAACGCCTGCGCTAACATGGCGGGCAGGTTCAATTGCATCATCTCCCTTGATTACGGCGAATTCTTCGAAACTTTCATTAATATTAGGAGGCAACACTTCTATCCCCATCTCTTGGCACTCGGATACTTCTATAGCCACCCTGTCGATGTTTCCCTGATCGGAGGTGAGGAGAGCAGCCATAAACTCAGCTGGGAAGCGGGCTTTTAGATAGGCGGTCTGGTAGCCGATTAGGGCATAACAAGCGGCATGGGAGCGGTTGAATCCGTATCCGGCAAACGGTTCAATAAAATTAAAAACTTTTTCAGCAATGCTTTTGTCTACTTTATTTTTGACAGCCTCTTCGATAAATTTCTCCCTCTGTTCCTTAATCAGGCTGTGAATCTTTTTCCCCATGGCCTTTCGCAGGACGTCTGCTTCCCCAAGTGTGAATCCAGCCAGATCTCGGGCGATTTGCATAACTTGTTCCTGGTAAACTGCAACCCCGTAAGTTTTTTTCAAAATTGGTTCCAGTTTTGGATGCAGATATTTAACTTGTTTCCTGCCGTGCTTCCTAGCAATGAAGTCAGGAATCCAGTCCATCGGGCCGGGGCGGTAGAGGGCTACCATGGCAATAACATCTTCAAAGACGGTCGGCTTGAGCTGTTTCAAATATCTTTTCATCCCAGAACTTTCCAATTGAAACACACCAGTTGTTTGGGCTCGTTGGAGGAGCTCAAAAGTTTTTTTATCGTCCAACGGAATATCATCAATATTTATTTCCAAATTCCTTGTTTTTCTTACTATGCGCAGCGTATTTTGGATGATAGTTAAGTTTTTCAGTCCCAGAAAGTCAATCTTTAGCAGACCTATTTTTTCTACATAACTTGATTTCGTAGAGGATGAATACTGAGTGACGGTCCCTTCTCCGGCGCTGGCGATTTTTTGAAGAGGAGTATACTCCGTTACTGGTTTTTTAGTAATCACTACGCCGCAAGCGTGCATGGAGGCATGGCGGACTACTCCTTCCAATCGCTTAGCGCTATCAATAAGTTTTTTACCAGAAGGATCGTTTTGGTACAGCTGTTTGAGTTCAGAAATATTCCCCATAGCCTCTTCAATGGAAGAAAACATAGGAATCATCTTAGCGGTTTTATCGCAAAAGTCATAAGGATATCCTAGTGCTCTTCCGGCATCGCGAATGGCCGCCCGGGCAGCCATGGTTCCAAAAGTAATGATCTGAGCCACATGATCATGGCCGTATTTATTTCTTACATAATCCAACACTTCGTCGCGACGATCATCAGCAAAGTCTAAGTCGACATCTGGCATAGAAACACGTTCCGGATTGAGGAATCTTTCAAAAAGCAAATTGTATTCAATAGGATCAATATTGGTAATCCCAATAAGATAAGAAACAAAGCTTCCAGCAGCGCTACCCCTTCCAGGTCCCACAATAATATCTTGGTCCTTCGCCCAATTAACAAAATCCTGAACAATTAAGAAATAAGAAGCAAAGCCGGTTTTTTCAATAATGGAAAGTTCGTATTCTAAACGGTCTTTATGTTCCTGGGTCACCTTGTCTTTGAATCTGTTCATTAGACCCTCTTCTGCTAAATGACGAAGATAACTCTCGGAAGTGAATCCTTCAGGAACTTCAAAATGGGGGAGCAGAGTATCTCCTAGGCGCAATTGGAAATTGCATTGTTGGGCAATTTTTTGGGTATTTTCCAACGCATGGGGCATATGACTGAATGTTTCTTGGAGCTCTCGGGGAGACCTCATTGACAAATTGAAATCACGCATAGTCATGCGATCCTTTTCGTGCACTTTGCGGTTAGTTTGGATACAAAGAAGAATATCCTGGACGTCCGAGTCATCCTTGTTGACATAATGAACATCTCCAGTGACAACAATTGGTATTCCTGTTTCTTGAGATATTTTTATCATTCCCTCATTGGCGATTTTCTGATTTTCAAAATTGGGATGGTCCTGAATTTCCATATAAAAATTTCCTTTGCCAAAGATTTCTTCATATTCTACTGCCAAGTCCTTGGCTTTTTGATAATTTCCAGAAACAACGGCGGCCGGAACCTCCCCCTCAATGCAGGCACTCATTCCAATTAGTCCCTCGCTATATTCCTGGAGCAATTCTTTATCTATTCGTGGCTTATAATAAAATCCTTCCAAATGGGCTACGGAAATTAATTTCATCAGATTTTTATATCCCTTCTCGTTCTTAACTAATAAGATTAAGTGGTATCGTTTCCTGTCTTCGACAGTCGGGTTTTTACTGTGCAAGTCATTAGGAGTTAAGTACATCTCACATCCAATAATCGGCTTGATGCCCCTCTCCTTAGCTTTAATAAAAAATTCCACGGCACCATAAAGAACCCCATGGTCAGTAAGGGCTAACGAATCCATTCCTAATTCTTTAGCACGGTCAAGTAGATCGTCTATTTTTCCTAGACCGTCTAATAGGGAATAATGGCTATGTACATGTAGGTGAGTAAACTTTGGCATAATATTATGAACGCTTGCCCCGTTAAATTCGGGCGCAGCGAGAATTTTTTACGGGGTGTAGATGAGTAAATTTCATAAAATAAAAACCTAACTAAAAATAGCAGGTCTAATCACAAAAACTTTTAAATTTTAATTCAAGGAAAATCATTTTCTTATTTCCATCTCCATAGCCCGGATTGCTCCCTGGGTTCTGCAAGATAGGATATATAAATACTACGATTATATAATAGCATATCCTCGGCGAAATAAAAAAGGGGACTTTATCTTCTAATAAAATCCCCTTTAACAGCTCGCTTTTGCTCCGAATAATCTTTCGTATGCATTACACGCTGCTGCTGGCAAGATGAGCGAAAAGCAGGCGACAAATAATACACCAAGTATGGCTACACATATTGTAACAACTAAGGTCTCGCCGATATAATTAAGCGACACTAACATGCTTTTTCCTCCTTACCTTGCTAATGATTTTCCAGCCCATAACAGCCATCACCGGAATGGTAATTGAGCCGGGAATAATAATAATCGCTATACTTATAGCTGCAACCTTGAATGCTTTTTTCAATTTACCCTCCTGTGATAAAATAGATTTAAGGAACTACAAGCATAAACATATCACAATTTTATGATAAAATCAACCTTTGATTTAGAAAACAAATTACGCAGTGGCGGATACGGGCTAATTATTGGCATTGATGAAGCTGGCAGGGGGCCGCTGGCTGGACCAGTAGTGGCTTGCGCGGCAGCTGTACGGAAATCCGAAATTCTAAATCCCGAAGCTGGAACAGAAGAATTAAATCTTGTAAGAGATTCCAAAACCCTCAGCGAAAAGCAAAGAGAGAAACTTTTTGGTTTTATTATGGACAATTTCCACGTGGGGGTCGGCATATGCGATCACGAAACTGTGGATAGGGTAAATATTCTGGAGGCCAGTTTCTTGGCAATGAAAAAGGCATTTGCTGATCTACGCCGAAATAGGAATAAAGAGTTTGGAACCAGAAAAGATGACAAGATAATTATTATACTGGATGGCAATAAAAAGATTCCAAATTTCTCAATGGAACAGAGGGCAATTACAGGAGGGGACAAATACGTGAAATCAATCTCGGCCGCTTCAATTATTGCCAAAGTAACCAGGGACAGAATGATGAAGGAAATGCATGAAAAATATCCGGAGTACAACTTTGCCAAACATAAAGGATATGGCACCAAGCTACACAAAGAAATGATAGCTAACCATGGTCCTTGTGAGATACACCGAAGAAGCTTTAATTTATCCTAAGTCTTGCCAAAACTGGAATTTGATGATAAATTTGTAAGCAGTAAATAACTAATTTTGTCATTCTGAACGTAGTGAAGAATCTCGTAATATTATAACGGGATCCCTCGACAAGCTCGGGATGACATCTACGATGTCATGTCAGTACCAAAACAAAGGAGAACAAAGGCTAGAACAAACAGGAGTGGAAAGGGAAAGAAAATTTCTGCCAAAAAACTTCAAAAATGTCCTAAGTGTTCAGCTTTAATACTTCCACACAGAGCCTGTCCAAAATGCGGATACTATAAAGGCAGAGAAGTTATTGATACAATGAAAAAAATCAAAAAAGATAAAAAACAAAAATAGGTATGGCAAACAGGCACTTACAACGTTCCGTAGCAATGCAATCGCTTTTTGAGTGGGACTTTCAAGGCTGCCGTGATGATAAAGCTGCTGAAATTGTTAAGCATAATATTAAAGAGTTTGCCCCTGGAATAGAAGAAAACGATTTTGTTAAATCCCTGGTTGAAGGAACACTGAAACATAGGAAAGAAATAGATGAATTGATAGAAAAGTGCGCTCCAGAGTGGCCTCTTGATCAGGTTACTGCGGTAGATAGGAATATTCTGCGTTTGGGAATTTATGAATTGATACATGGAAATTACGAAGAGGTTCCTCCCAAAGTGGCGATTAATGAATCTATTGAATTGGCTAAAACTTTCGGAGGGGATAGTTCAGCTCGATTTGTTAATGGAGTGTTAGGAACTATCTATCGGGAAATGGGAGAGCCAATGAAGGACGATGTGAGTAAAAACCCCGCGAGGCTATCTGATAATAACAATGGGGCAAGCAAAAAGAAAGATTCCACAAGGCCATCTGACGATAATGAGGCAAGTAAACCAAAAAAATAATTTAAGAAAGTAATATCTCTTACGATCCCAAATACGAAATCCTAAACAAATTTTAACTTTTTGTTTCGAGTTTCGTGCTTCGGATTACTAGTTTATGCTAAGTAGTCTTACTAAAAAAATCGGAGTAAAATTTAAAAATAAGGACCTTCTCAAGCAAGCGGTTACTCATCGTTCTTATTTAAATGAAAACCGCAGTTATAAACTAGACCATAATGAGCGCCTGGAGTTTTTAGGCGATGCCGTTTTGGAATTAGTCGTAACCGAACATTTGTATAATAATTATCCCAATCCCGAAGGAGACCTTACCAGTTGGAGGGCTGCGTTGGTTAATGGTGAAATGCTGGCAGACGTGGCTAAGCAATTAGGAATGGAAGAATGTTTGTTAATGAGTAAGGGAGAGGCCAAGGATACGGGCAGGGCACGGCACTATCTTTTAGCTAATGCGTTGGAAGCTGTTATTGGAGCTATTTATTTAGATCAGGGTTATGAAGTTTCTAAAAAGTTTATTATGGATAATATAGTTGTGAATTTAGATAAGGTTTTAGAGAGCAAATCGTATATGGATCCTAAAAGTAAATTTCAGGAAATGGCGCAAGAGGAAGAGAAAGTTACTCCTAGTTATAAAGTAACCAAGGAGTGGGGACTGGATCATGACAAGCATTTCACAGTCGGCGTATATCTAAACAATAAGTTAGTAGCCGAGGGCGAGGGAAATTCAAAACAGGACGCCCAAAGAGAAGCGGCTAAAAACGGACTAGAAGCAAAGGGTTGGCTGGAAGATTGATCTTTTTGTTTTTCTGTGCTAATATGCAAATATGAAAAAGTTAATTTTCAAGATGAAGGATGTTGAGTAATGCATTTTGGTAATGCATTTTTTGTTACTTGAAAACAAAAGGAGGTGAGTGGGCCATAGGGACGAAAGGATATTTAGATCCAAGACATAGGCATAACGGAGGCAGAAAAGGAAAAAGAAAATTGTATCTGTTTATCGTAGCCTATATGGCAAAGCAAAGATGGACGAAGTGGTTATGCACTTGCTGTAAGTCGTCGTAAGGCTGTGATTATTTATAATTCTTTTTAAAAGGAGGAATGGGACTATACCACTCGATGTTTTTTACCTGATAAAAAATGTCTTCAAGTACGTCTGTTGAAGAGGAGGTGATCCTGTTTCTAAGATAGTATGTAATAATACTATCTAGGGCGTAAGCTTAATCAAATACGTCCCTTAGGGTTAACTGCCCTTTGTATCGATACAAGGAGGAATAAATTTACATAGAATTCCAAAAGGGCTGGACAACTCCAGCCCTTTTTTATTTTCTTATTTTTATTCCAAACACATGGTCTTATTCGTACGAATATGGTATAATGGGGTTGGTTAGTGTAATATAATTAAGTCAAACAATTAATATTTTTTGAACAAAATTAGTGAAAGATTTAGAAAAAATTTTAAAGGCTTTGGCCAATAGGCGGCGGTTGGCGATTCTTAAGTATCTAAAACATAAAGGCACAGCAACTGTAACTGATATCGCGCGGGAAATTAAATTGTCTTTCCGGTCAACCTCAAAGCATCTGGGGATTTTGTCGGCGTTTGATATTATTGAGAAAAATCAGGAAGGGCCGCAGGTGTTTTATGAGCTTTCTGGTAAGCAGGCGGTAGCTGCCAAAAGCATAATTGCTTTATTATAACCATCCCTTAAATCAGCATGGTCTTATTCGTACGAATGTGCGAATGTGTTTTGTTTATGGTGGGATTTGCAGCACTGATTGTTTTATTTTTTCTTACTTTATGGTTTAATTGGGGAATGGAAGCAGTTATACTCTGGATTATTACAATACTTATAATTTTGATCGGGCTGGCGGGAACAATTATTCCTGCTTTGCCGGGAACGCCAATAATATTCGTTGGTATTTTTATATATTCATTTTTTACCGGCTTTGCCAAAGTGGGAATTATCGCCTTAATTATTTTGGGAGTGATTGCTGTTTTAGCCCAAGTGTTTGATTATCTAGCCGGGGCTTATGGGGCTAAGAAAATGGGGTCGACTAAATATGGGGTATGGGGATCTATAATTCTAGGAATTGTTGGCATGATTTTGGGAAATATTATCGGGCTGGTGATTGGGATTTTCTTAGGCGCTGTTATTTTTGAAATGCTGTTCGCCAGTAAGAGCGTTAATCATTCGTTGAAAGTAGGGGTGGGAAGCGTGCTGGGATTTCTAGGCGGCACCGCCGCCAAAGTAATATTCGGCATTGCAATGATAATAATCTTTTTCTGGAGCGTGTTTGTTTAGTTTGATTTAAAAAAAGAAAAGAGCAGTTCCATTTTTGCGGAACTGCTCTTGTTTTGTTTTAATAGGTGAAGCACTATGTCTTTTTTACAGTAGTAAGTTCTTTGATGCAAGTTTCTAAGGCAAGAACTCTTCCGTAAGTGCTCATTCTTCCGAAGAAGGCAAAGCATATTTGATCTAATAGCATTTCTCCTATTTTGGACGATTGTTCGTTTAAGGATTTAGAGGTATTATTTTTTTCAAAATGGTCCGATGCCCTTTTAATCAATAGTTGAACGGTCGCTTTTCTAACACCGACATGCGCCCTGGCCTTATTATTTCGCATGAATTTCTTAACTGTGTTGGATAAAGCTCCTTCATATCTTTTCCGCAAATTGGATCTTTTTAACAGCTCATCTACGGCGTCTGTTAAGGGACTCTTAAACATGAAAAAATCAAGAAACTTGCCAATATAATGCTCTGCAATGGCTGTCTCTTTCGCGAATTCGATCGTCTGGCATTTCTCGTCAAACCGGTTACTGAAATTCAGGAAGCCGAGAATAAGACCGAGGACGTAATAGGGGGCACAATCTATTATAAGATTGTCTGGGGAGTAGCTGTGTAAGCCATGCATTTTCATGCTTTCCACTTCCCTAAAAAGAATTTCAAGGGGGTAGGCAACAAAGGTCGGATACATCCAATCAGTAATGTTGTTCATGTCAGACATGCATGTAGCCTCTATGGCTATTGCTATGTGGTGAAAGTCGTTATGTCTCATGCATGTTTTACGAATGGTATCAATATCGCCATCCGATAAACTGCGTATAACTTGAAGCTTAAAGTCCCTGTTGCCCAGCTTAAACAACAGTTCCAATGCTTCGTTAATGTTCTTATCTTCCATTTTCATTTTTCAAAGACCTCCTCTCAGAGTTTTTATTCCCTCTCAGGAAAAATTTGACGTTAAAAACGCCGTGACTATTGCATAACAGACCAACACACAAAAGTCAATGTAAAATGATAATAATATTTTTCTGGAGTGTGTTTGTTTAAATATATGTGTTATATTCTGGTAAAATAACCCCCATTCACGACAAATTGTGGAAGGTTTAGGGGGAATAGGCACTTATTGACAGCTATTATAACTAGATGTAGACTAGTGTGAAATACAAGTTCTTTAAAAAAGGAGGGAATATGAGCAAAAGAATGCCGACTTTAAAAATTGGCGACTTAGAAGTCTACCCTCCTATAATACAGGGGGGGATGGGAATAAGGGTTTCACGCTCAGGGCTTGCATCTGCTGTAGCTAATGAAGGAGGAATAGGAATAATCGCAGGCGTAGGTCTTGGAAAATTTGAGGACAGGCCGGGAAAAGAATTTGTAAAAGTAAACGACGACGCTTTCAGGGAGGAGATACGAAAAGCAAGAGAATTAACTAAGGGCATAATCGGCGTGAACATAATGATCGCTCTCTCAAATTATGAAAGCCTGGTCAGGGTCGCTGTTGAAGAAGGAGTTGATTTAATTATCTCGGGAGCGGGCCTTCCATCTGATCTTCCGAAGCTGATTGGCGGCAAGAATATAAAACTGGTTCCCATTGTGTCTTCAGCAAGAGCTTTTTCAATAATATGCAAAAAATGGAAAAGACATCACAACAAATTGCCTGACGCAGTAGTAGTAGAGGGCTCAATGGCCGGTGGACACGTGGGATTTTCCTATGAAGATACTTTGAACGAAACAGCGCCTGAGCTTGATAAAATACTCCTGGAAGTTATTGAGGTAGCGAACTCTTTTGATAAGCTGATTCCCGTAATAGCTGCCGGAGGCATCTTTGACGGAAAAGACATAGCACGCGTTCTCAAGCTTGACGCTTCAGGAGTTCAAATGGGCACTCGCTTCGTTTGCACTAATGAATGCGACGTTCACGAAAAATTCAAACAGGCATACCTGAACGCGAAGAAGAAGGACATCGTAATCATAAAGAGTCCGGTTGGTATGCCAGGTAGAGCGATTAGGAACAAATTCGTTGAAGAGGTTTTAGAGGGGAAGCAAATCCCCTTTACCTGTAAGTTCCGCTGCTTAAAATCCTGCAATCCGAGAACATCTCCATTTTGCATTGCCAAGGCGTTGGCAAACGCAGCAGAAGGAAATCTGGACGAAGGACTTGTCTTTGCCGGATCAAATGCTTACAGGTGCAATGAAATCGTTTCGGTAAAGAGCTTAATGGATCAGCTGGTAAAAGAAGCTGAAGAAAGTTTGTAGAAAATTAGAGGCGACCGAGAAGCTCGGCCGCCTCTTTATTTTTGCGTTTTTTAGTGATAAAATAGAATAGCAGTAATGCAGATACCTACGTTACAAATAGAACAAATCTGCTTGTGGCAAGTGAATAAAAACACTTGTGTGATAAATAGCAAGGACCGTCTTCATCGGAACGCGTTTTTAATTCAGGACACACACAGACCATGATAAAATATATACTTCATGGAGGGGAGACAAAAAGAAATTCCATCCATAATAAAAACTTTTTTAAAGAAATGGTGAAAGGTGTTAAAATGCCCAGGATTTTGGTTGTTTGTTTTTCAAAACCTAAAAAAACTTGGCCTGAGGAATTTGAATGGGAAAAGAAAAAATTTACTCACATTAAAAAGAAAATAGAATTTATATTAGCTGACGATGATCCGGAAATTTTTTCTAAGCAGGTGAAAAGGGCAGATACAATATATATAAAAGGCGGAGACAATAGGTTGCTTATTGACAAAATTAAAAAAACAAATAATCTGGAAAAATTATTCAGAGGAAAAATAGTCGCCGGATCTTCAGCTGGAGCAAATGTTCTGTCAAAGTATTATTATGTAAGGGGCAAGAAAAGAATAGAAAAAGGAATGGGGATACTGCCAATAAAAGTTTTTGTCCATTACAGTAAAAAATGGGCGAAAGAATTTAAAAGTTTGAAGGAATATAAAGAAGATTTAGAAATATATAAAATACCAGAAACGAAATATTTAATTATAAGAAAATAGATGGTATTATTAAAAATATAATAAATAATATAGTTTATATTATGGAAGAAGAAATCAAAAGTAAATTGCTTTTAGGGATTGATAAATTAAAAGCACCCGAAGGTTATCTAAGGGCCGGTTACCCGAATTATTTTTCTCTTTTCGGCAGAGACTCTCTTATAAGCTCTTGGCAGATGATCGGAATAGATCCGATAATTGCAAAAAATACTTTGAAGATTCTGGCAAAATATCAGAGTAAGATTGTAAACAATAAATCAGAAGAAAGGCCAGGCAAGATATTGCATGAGCACAGGTTTACAAAAAAAGAGCAATCAGCTTTGCCTGAATGGCAATTTCCTTATTTTGGCGGTGTTGATTCTACGCCGCTTTTTGTTATTGTAGCGGAAAAATATTTTGAAAAAACCAATGACATGGATTTTCTTTTGCAAATCTGGGATAACATTGTAGCGGCTCTTAACTGGCTTTCGGCTTATGGCGACCCTGACCGGGATAATTTTATCGAATATAAAAGGAAAAATCCCCATGGCCTTTTTCATCAGGGTTGGCGCGATAACTTTGAGGACCACCTGAAAATTATTCCACCGGTAGCCCTTGTTGAGGTTCAGGGTTACGCTTATGCGGCTTACAAGGCTGGTGTTAAGCTAGCCGAGCATTTTAGCAAGGATGATTCTTTAAAGGATTTGTGGACAGATAAGGCAAATGCACTAAAGAATGCATTTCAAAAAGCTTTCTGGTGGGAAGAGGAACAATATTATTATTTGGCTCTTGATAAAAATAAAAATCCCAAGAAAAGCGTTTCTTCCAATCCCGGCCATCTTCTTTTTTCCGGCATTGTTCCGGAAGAAGCTATGCAAAAAATAGTAAAACGTCTTTTTAGAAAAGATATTTTTACGCCTTTCGGCATCCGCACAGTTTCTGAAAATAATCCTGATTTTGATTATTCGAGTTACCATCTAGGATCTATCTGGCCGCATGATAACTGGATAATTTATTACGGGCTTAAGCAGTCAGGATTTTTAAAAGAAGCAGGGCAAATAAAGCAAGCGCTACTGTCGGCTTATCAGGAATTAGGATATATACCTGAGCTATTTGGAGTAAAAAATGGCGAGATTAGCTCCCTTTCTGGCGGTGCCAGACAGTACGAAAGAAGATTAAAAAACACCATTAAGGCCAATTCTCTTCAAGCCTGGGCCGCCTGCGGTTTATTAAATATGATCGGAGAGGATTAAGTAGGTTTTTTTAATGTTTAGGGTGGACCGTTAAGTCTTGCCTTAGTTTCTAAAATTTGGAAAATGTAGTAAAATATAAATGTAGACATGATAAATAAAAAAGAATATAAAAACAAAAAAGAGAAAATCGCGGATCTTTGCATTGGTTTTTTCGGGATGTTTGCTGCTATTTTTATTCTGTCAAATGTCTTATCATTCTTATTAATTAATTTACCCCAACAAGCATTTTTAACTTTATATCCCGTCATTATATTAGTTATATATACTGGATCAGTGTTATTTTTCTATAAAAAAAGAAAATATATCTCTATTGGAATTTTAGTACAATTCTTTGTGGCTATATTAATTGGATTAGCCCTTGCTTATTTTATGTATAAAAACGGATCCTAAGTTCGTGAAAGAAATAAAGCAAGAATGATTTTTTTGATAAAATATAGTATAATATAGGCGTAGATATGAGCATGTAATATGCTCTTTATTGTGTGTTAATACATGTTTTTAAAGAAAGTAGAAATATCAGGATTTAAATCGTTTGCCAATAAAACCACGTTGGAATTTCTCCCAGCGTGTAATTTTAACGGTGAGAAAAAAGGATGCGGAATAACCGCTATTGTCGGCCCTAACGGCTCGGGAAAGTCCAATGTGGCCGATGCTATCAGCTGGGCGATGGGGGAGCAGTCGATGAAGAATTTAAGGGGGAAGAAGTCGGAAGACGTTATTTTTTCCGGATCAGGAAAAAAAGCCCGCTTGGGAAGCGCCTGGGCCACCCTCTATTTCGACAACTCCGACAAACGGATCCCTTTGGAGTTTTCGGAAGTTGCGATATCCCGGAAGCTTTTTAGGAATGGCGAATCTGAATATTTAATCAACGACAGCCGCGTCCGCCTTATTGATGTAATTGATCTTCTGGCCAAAGCCGGAGTAGGGAAGGAAAGCTACTGTGTGGTTAGTCAGGGCATGTCTGACTCTGTGTTGAGCGCTACTCCCGCAGAGAGAAGATCTATACTGGAAGATGCGGCCGGAGTAAAACAATATCAAATCAAAAAGGAAAGAGCTATAAGAAAATTAGAATCCACCAGAAATAATCTTGAAAGGGCGGGCGACCTCATAAAAGAAATAAAGCCTCACCTTAGAATGCTTAAGCGTCAGGCGGAAAAGGCCCAGAAAGGAAAAGAAGTTGCCCAAGAGCTTAAGGAAAAACAAATAAAACTTTTTTCGTATCTCTGGAGTAAATTTGAATCTGAAAAAAACAATGTTTCAGGAGAAAAGAATGATCTGGGAGCCAAGATGTCCAATGCTCAGCGCCAGGTTGATAAGCTGAATGACGAATTAAGCCAGGAATCGGAAAAAGCTCTGGATTCCAAGGCGCAGGAAGAGATGGAAAAAAGAAAACAAGACCTATACCAAGAGCTAAACAATCTGGAAAAGGAGATGGTTATTGCCGAAGGAAGGATTGAAATAGAAAAGGAGAGAATGGAGCAACAGCGGATTATTGAAACTATCCCGGTTGACTTGGGATATGTGAAATCCAGATTGGAGCGAGTCCGTCAAAACCAAGAAAAACTTATTAATCGCCTAAATAGTGTGGAAGACTTAAGTGAACTTCAGGGCATCAAGGAGTTTGCTCGGGCTATCCAGCAAGAACTGTATGATTTATACAAAGATGTTGGGGAAGGGGAGGTAAAGATAGACAGAAGCGCTTCTAAGGTAGAGGGTAAGGATAGAATAGAAAGTCTTGGTAAAAAACAGGAAGAATTGACAGGCAAAATAAGTAAGTGTAAGTCAGAAATAGAAAAAACGGAAAAAAACATTGAAGAAGAAATTGAAAAGGATAAACAAACAAGAGAGAAATTTTTTCAGCTAGAACGGGAATTATACGAGAAACAGAAGGATCTTGATAAATTCAAGGATAATTTTAATGAAGCCAAAATAAAGCTGGCCAAAGTTGAGGTAAGAGAGGAAGATTTAGCTAACGAAATAAAAAGCGAGCTGAAATTAGAAGCCAAGGATCTTAAATATGACGGCCAGCCGTGCGATAGAAATTCCCTAGAGGGAGAGATTTCCAAACTGAAAGTGCAAATGGAGCAAATCGGGGGAATCGATCCGTTGATTGTTGAAGAATACGAAGAAGTTAACAAAAGGCACGAGTTCTTATCCCAGGAGTCTAAGGACTTAGAAAAGGCGATAGGATCTCTCAATGAAGTGATAAAGGAAATGGATCAAAAAATCAGTAAAACATTTAATCAGGCATTTGAGAAAATAAATAAGGAATTTACTAATTATTTTAGAATAATCTTTGGTGGAGGAAACGCGCATCTTGTTAAGGCAAAAATTCAAAAAAGAAGACTGAAGAAAGAAGCTGATGACCCCTCGACTGAGCTCGGGGCAGGGGAGAATAAGGATGAGGATGATGATAAGTCCCTCGACGAAGCTCGGGATAAAGAAGAAATAGGAATTGATATATCCGCTTGCCCACCGGGAAAGAAAATTACTAACCTAACCATGCTTTCTGGAGGGGAAAGATCGCTTACTTCCATAGCGTTGCTGTTTGCTATTATTTCTTATAACCCGCCTCCATTCGCGGTACTGGATGAGGTAGAAGCGGCCCTAGACGAAGCTAATTCAAGGCGGTTTGGAAGGATTCTTCAGGAATTGTCCCATAACACACAATTTGTTATTATTACTCATAATCGTGAGACAATGCGCCAGGCATCGCTTCTTTACGGCGTAACGATGGGAGAAGACGGAATTTCCAAACTGCTTTCCGTCCATTTGGATCAGATAGGGCAGGAAGGAGGCATTAAAAAATAACTGGCCGGCGAGGAGGAAAAACCGTTTCCGATAAACTTATCCACACCATGTTTTCTAAAATAGTCAGAAACAGTATATAATTAGGGCAGGGTAAATATAATAATTATTAAAATAAAAAAAATGCAGAAAAAATATTATGTATTAATACTGCTGGGAGTGTTTGTCATCATAGCTGGCCTCTTCTTGGCTTTGAATCAGTCTAAAGCTCCCAGTATTTCACCGGCTCCGAGCCAGAGTAAAATAAGCGATGACGCCGCGCCTGTTAAAATTGACTTAGAAAATGACGCTGATTTTGAACAGGATGTTGATGATTTTGATGTAAGCGAAGAAGTGTTGGATGATTTTGACAGCGAGGACTTTGACGCAGACACAATAGATGACAATGTGCTTTAACCCTGTTAAATAATAGCCCTGCTATTCCTGCTTCGCAGGATTTAACAGGGTAAATAATTAAAATATAAAAAATATGAAAAACAAGACTGTCATAAAAGTGCTACTGTCAATACTTATTCTTGTTTTTGCTATTCCGGCTGGTGCAATTACTCCAGAAGAGGTAAAAGCAAATAGGGAAACTGCTCAAGCAGAGAGGGAAGCCAAGAGGGTAGAAATTCAGGCAGAGCGCGAAACTAAGAGGGAAGAGTTGAAAGAACAGCGAGAAGAAAAAATAGCCGAGATGAAGGAAAAAAGAATAGAAAAAATTTGTGAAAGGTTTAGCGAACTTTCTTCAAGGGTCAGTGACCGCTTTTCTAATCGTGAAGAAAAACTGGGAGAATGGAAGGAAAACAGGGAAGCTAAATTAGAGGAGAGAAGAAATAAAAGGGATGAGAGGTTGGCAACACGCCGCGCCAAAAGAGATGAGGCCAGGGCGAAATATTACGAAAAACTGGAAGCCAGAGCTGAAACTGACGAACAAAAACAAGCAGGGGCTGATTTTAAGGCGACTGTGGAAGCAGATGTAGACAAAAGAAGGGATGCTGTTGATGCGGCGATCAAAGTTTTCAGGGACGGAGTTGATGACGCGATAGCCAGCAGAAAATCAGACATGAATGATGCAATATCTGATTTCAAGAGCGCCAGGGAGGTAGCTATTAGTAAAGCAGAGGGCGCTTGTGGTGGCGATGACGTTGATATACAGTTAATACGTGAAACTATCCGCAGTGATCTTCAGGCGGCCAGAGAGGCGTTTAAAAGCGCAAGGGAATCAATAGCTAAGATAGGAGATGCTGTGCCAGGTCTTGCGGAAACAAGAAATGAAGCAGTGAAGGCTGCTATTGAAGAATTTAAAAGCACATTAGAAGATGCCAGAGAAGATTTAAAAGCGGCGTTTAACAGCGAAGAATAATCAGTATCATAGTCCACTTTATTTGGAGGCAGTGAAAATTTTTCGACGATAAATATGGGACATTTAACGAAATTTTTAATAAGAACTTAAGCTATTTTAAGCTCTTATTAATTTAACGAGATTGACATCTTTTTGTGGGTGTTGTAAACTATTAATCACGTGTTAATTCAAGAAAATTTATGCTAGCCATTAGATTTAACCGAGTTGGAAAAAAGAATAAGGCTCAATTTCGAATTGTTGTCCAGGAACACACTATCGCTCCTGGAGGACGGCATGTGGAAATTGTCGGCAGTTACGACCCCCATTCAAAAAAAGGTGTTTTTAAGAATGAAAGAATAAAACACTGGATAGATAAAGGTGCTCAGGTTTCCGACAGTGTTTACAACTTATTTATCAAACAGGGAATTGTTACCGGCGAGAAACGCCTTATTAAGATAAAGGCCAAAAAACAAAAGAAAGGAGAGGAAGAGGCTCCGAACCAATCTGCCAAAGCAGATGCTGCCAGTCTCGACGAGCGCGAGCCTAGGCGGACGGGGCAAGCAAAAGAGCCAGTTGCTGAAAAAAAGGAAGAGAAACAAGATAAAAAAGAGGAAGATAAGCCGGCCGAAAAGCCCAAGAAATAATACGGTAAAGCTGTGAGAAGTCGCCTCGTCCTGCCTCGTCGGCAGACGGGCGGTGACCCGCCAGAGAGGCGGGAAGGGCGATAGTTGACAGTAGTTCAGTATTGCGTTAATATACTTCTATAACTAAATATTCCGCAGAAGGTAGGCAGTATGCGAAAGCCTTAACGAACAGGCACATACGAATATATAAGTCCTACTGAGGAAAAATCTAACACTTGTTAGTTGTTGTTCAGTTCTGCGGATATGCAGGATTTTTGTTTTTCTCTACCTGTCCGCCAATTGCTACGCTCAAGGCGTTGCGGGCGGGCGAATTACGAATTTAGTACGAATATACGAATAAATATTTGTAAATTTGTATTAGATTAGTAAGTTTGTAGGGGAGTGATTTAATTATTGAAATGAGATTATGTTAAGCAAGGATCAAAAAAAGCAAATAGTTAAAGATCTGGCCGAGAAGATAAAATCTTCCAAATCGGTCGTGTTTTCTGATTTTAAGGGATTGCAAGTTAAGGATCTAACTGGTTTAAGGAAGGAGCTTAGGGAATCGCAAGCAGATTTCAAGGTTATTAAAAAAACTCTTTTAGGCATTGCGCTTAAGGAAGCGGGCATTAAAATGGACACAAAAAAATTGGAAGGACAAATTGCTGTGACGGTTTCCGAAAATAATGAGGTTACTCCGGCTAAGATAATCGCAAAACTTGCAAAAGGCAATGAGAATCTTAAAATAATAGGAGGATTATTGGGAGAGAAAGAAATGAATTCAGAAGAAATGAATGCTCTAGCAAAGCTTCCAAGTAAGGAGGAATTGCTAGCGAGACTGGTTGGAAGCTTGAAATCTCCAATATTCGGGCTAGCTAATGTTTTGGTCGGTAATTTGAGGGGACTAGTCCAAGTGCTCAAAGCTAGATGCGAATCTGTCGCTAATGAAAAGGCTAATTAATGCAAATTAATAAACAATTAATAAATTAATCAGATGTTATTCGCATGAATTTGTTTACACATTCGCGTGAATTAGCATACAAATAATATGGCTGAAGAAAAATCCCCCTCCGCTAAAGCTTCGGAGGATAAAAAAGAAGCTAAAGAAGAAAAAAAGTCTGCCTCGACTGACGCGAGTCAAGGCGGGGACGTTAAGGTTCCTGAAAAATTCAAAAAGCTTGTTGATGAAGTTGAAAAAATGAGCGTTTTGGACCTTTCAGAACTTGTTAGCATTCTTGAAGACAAGTTTGGCGTTAGTGCTGCTGCTCCAATGGCTATAGCTGCTGCTCCAGGCGCTGTTGGGGAAGAAAGCGTTGCAGAAGAAAAGTCCGAATTTGACATTGAGCTTACGGCTGCCGGAGATCAAAAAATCAACGCTATCAAGGCTGTTAGAGAAGCTACCGGATTGGGGCTTAAAGACGCGAAGGATTTAGTAGATGCTGCTCCTAAGGTTATTAAGGAAAAAGTAGCCAAAGAAGAAGCGGAAGAAACTAAGAAGAAATTAGAAGAGGCAGGCGCCACTGTTACATTAAAATAATCTTATTCTTCGAAATAAAAAACAGCCCCGTTGAAGTGAAGTGTACCCCATTTAGTAGACACAGATAAAAAAACAGCTAAGCGACAGCAAGAGCGAATAAATGATCCCTGTATTCAACAGGGGTCATTTTGTTTCTGCTCCACTGCGCACGTTCATTGTTGTAGTATTTTATGTAGTTTTCAATGAGCTGATAAATCTCCTCGAATGTTTTGCAGTTTTTGTAGTCGATATCATCTTTCAAATGTCCAAAGAAAGATTCGACCGGAGCATTGTCTATGCAATTTCCTTTCCT
>BDTH01000028.1 GCA_002923195.1 bacterium BMS3Abin15 | reverse complement strand
CAAGTAATATAGTTGATTTCTTCTCAATAGGTCCGTATCTGTCTTCCTTTTTTTGCAATGCTTCATTTATTAATTTGATCAGATCCATATCATATGCAATCGTATGATCTCCTGCATTAAATCTTTTCGTATTTTCCATCGCCCATTTTCTAGATACACCCTCCGCATTTGTAACTTGAATTGAATATTTTTTAAATTTTTTACTTTCTAAGTATAAATCAGCTATTGAATCTTGCTTTTTATTTGATGTGCAAATATAATCTAGCTTATATTTTTTATTTAACCAGTGAGCAAAAAAACTTCCAATCTCTTGTTCAAAATATTTTTTAGCGTTAATCATCATATTTTTGCAGAAGAGCAACTATTTCTCTTCACTAATACCCTGGCGCATATCGCACATCTGAGTTCTAACATTCCATTTTTTATTTATATGAAAAGATAAATTGATAATTAATTTATCAAATAATTCTTTTGCATTTTCAAATTCTTTAACTGATCTAATCACTACTCCATCGGTATGAGCTATATCATGACGCTTACTGAAAATTTCTATAATGTTTTCTATTTTAGCATCCTCATATTTTTTTTGAATTTCTGGCTTAAAAACACTAAGGTCAAAAACTTCCGTTTCTGATATTTTTAACTTTTTAAGAAAATAGTATAGTCTTTTTTTAAAAGTTTTTCTGCTACTAAACTCTATGATTATTTCATCCATCGTATCCCATTTACAAAGATCGGGATTTTTTAATAAAACTTCTTTAATAGAATCTTTTAGAAAATCTTCAAAAACTGAACACATCATTAACCAGCCATAGTTAAGAATCCAAAACCTATAACTAGAAACTAAATGAAGATTTTTTGAAAACATTTTTGAAAACATTTTTGTTTTTTTCTCTTCACTGATTCCATTTGGAAAAATCTTTGAATCATTAAACATATGCTCAACTCCTTTACATAGATCACCGGTCATTTCTAAAATTATTTTTTTATTTAATCCGCGCTTTAGTAAGTTTCCAACAAATAAGAAAATGTCACCTAGTCTTGAAGTATAAATCAATTCATTAATCATATATTTACAAAAGAGCGAGGGGAAAACCCTCGCTCTTTAAAAGTTACTTCTTAGTTTCTAAAGTTTCCTCATTCCAAAACTTATGTTTCTTATTCTGTGTTTCCAGCAATTCTTCCATCTCGCTCCAATCTTGCAATTCATTTCCTTTGTCCGTCAATTCTTCGACGATTTCAGGTTCTTTGCCGGCGAATAAAGCGGCTAGTAGATACCGCACCCCCTGATTATCGCCCGGGTTCAACTTTAACAGCAAGCGGTATAATTCCTCGGCTTCTTTAAATTTTTCCTCTTCGTGAAGATAAATCGCTTTATTACAAACGGCCCGCAGGAACTGCCGGTTATCTATTTCACCCCAATGCATTTCTTCGGGCCAATTCGGAAACGTTTCACGTGTTTTACTATACGCCAATTCGGAGCATTCTTTGGCTTTTTTCTTGTTTCCCTCACCTTCATAAACAGCTACCAGCCCATTATAAGCATCAATGAAATCGCCGTCTAATTTTAAAGCTTTTTGAAGTAGTTTTTTTGCGGTCTTGGTTTCTCCATCATTTAAAAAATCCATTGCGTCATAATAATAATCGTATTTCTTTTTTTCGTTTTTTATCATAAAATTTTATTATTAACCCTCCCCTTAATCCCCTCCCTGACTAGGGAGGGGTGGATAGGGGGGATTATTTTTTCTCGTCTTTGTTGTCTGTTTCTTTCTTGTCGTCTTCTACCTCTGCTTCTTTTGGTTCTGACTGCCCATCCTTCGCCTTATCGGCTTCGGACTGGCTAGCTTTGTAAAGTTTCTCGCCTATTTTCTGCGCGGCTTGAGAAAGTTCTTCCGAAGCTTTCTTAATCGCTTCAATGTCGTTGCCGTCTTTGACTTGTTTCAAAGCCTCTACTTTTTCCAACACCGGCTTTCTTTCTTCTTCCGTAATCTTATTCCCGGCATCCTTCAAAGCCTTCTCGGTACTAAAGACTAAAGTGTCCGCCATATTCTTAGCTTCTACTTCTTCTTTCTTTTTCTTATCTTCCTCCGCGTGAGCTTCAGCATCTTTCTTCATCTTCTCAACTTCTTCCTTAGAAATACCGGATGAAGCCTCAATGCGAATAGACTGCTCTTTATTAGTAGCTTTATCTACGGCTTTAACGTTTAAGATTCCGTTAGCGTCAATATCAAAGCTAACCTCAATCTGAGGCACGCCTCGCGGCGCTGGCGGAATGCCATCCAGCATAAATCTTCCTAAAGTCTTGTTACCACCGGCCATTTCTCTTTCTCCCTGCAAAACATGAATCTCCACGCTTGGCTGATTGTCAGCCGCTGTTGAGAATATTTGCGATTTGGAAGTAGGAACGGTAGTGTTCTTTTCAATCAAAGGTGTCCGTACGCCTCCCATAGTTTCAATTCCCAAGGTTAGCGGAGTAACATCCAATAGCAATACGTCCTTGACTGACCCTTCCATTACTCCACCCTGGATAGCTGCTCCGAGGGCTACCACTTCGTCAGGGTTAACAGTAATATTAGGCTTCTTGCCGAAGAATTTCTCCACCGTGCTTTGGACTAATGGCATTCGGGTCATTCCTCCGACTAGGATAATTTCATTAATATCCTTCTTTTCCAGCTTAGCGTCGCTCATAGCTTCCTTCATCGGCTCTAAAGTTTTTTCTATCAGATCACCGACTAATTCTTCCAATTTAGCCCGAGTCAGTTTCATTACTAAATGCTTCGGTCCGGAATCGTCAGTAGTGATAAACGGCTGGTTGATTTCTGTTTCCACTGAAGTGGAAAGTTCGATCTTAGCTTTTTCGGCAGATTCCTTGATTCTTTGCAGAGCTAAGTTGTCATTGGAAAGATCAATTCCTTCTAGTTTTTTATATTCCTCAATAATCCATTTGATCAAGACTTGGTCAAAGTCGTCTCCTCCTAAGTGAGTATCACCGTGAGTAGCTTTCACCTCTACGGTGTCATCGCCCACTTCCAGAACGGAAACGTCGAAAGTTCCTCCTCCTAAGTCGTAAACGACAATCTTTTCGTCTTTCTTCTTATCAAAGCCGTAGGCTAAAGCGGCGGCGGTCGGTTCGTTGATAATTCTTTTCACCTCAAATCCGGCAATTTCTCCGGCTTCCTTAGTAGCCTTTCTCTGGGCGTCGTCAAAATAAGCCGGCACGGTGATTACCGCTTCGGTTACTTTTTCTCCCAGCTTTTCTTCAGCATCAGCTTTCAGCTTGCCGAGAATCATAGCGGAGATCTCTTGGGGAGTATAATCCTTATCCTGCATTTTAACTTTTACTCCGCCGTTAGATTTTTCGATTTTATACGGCATCAACTTCACATCTTCCTGGACTTCCTTGTCTTCAAAGGCCCGTCCAATCAAACGCTTGATGGAGAATAAAGTATTCTCCGGGTTGGTTACCGCTTGTCTCTTGGCCAGTAAGCCGACCAAACGCTCGCCATTTTTGGAAATGGCAACCATAGAAGGAGTCGTTCGATTTCCTTCCTTGTTTTCTAGAATTTCCGGTTTACCGCCTTGAACTGCCGCCATAGCGGAGTTGGTGGTTCCCAGATCGATTCCTAAAATCTTACTCATAGGTTTAGGTTTTAGCTTATTAGCTTCTTACCTGCCTCGCCGGCAGGCGGGGCTTTTTATCCAGAAACTAACAGCTTTAAATTAATTATTATCCCAGTCAGATTGCTCATTCTGAGCTTATCTAACCCCAAACCACAGCCTAGCTGGCTACGGGGCGGGCGGGATGAGCTTATTAATAGGGCTTCAGCCCTGTTAGTACAAATTCGAATATTTATGCTTTCAGGCAAGGCCTGTTCAAATTTATACTACGGGGACTTGACCCCCACACCAACTTTTCACCGGACTTTGTCCTAGTTAGTGAAACTAGTGCAAAGTTGGTGTGGGGGTTGACAAATGTACTTTTTTATACTACTCTCTATACATCGTAATTTTGACAAACTGACCCCAGTTAAATACGGCATGTCCGTTTCTAACGGGGTAAATATAATAACAGGAGGGAATTAATG
>BDTH01000027.1 GCA_002923195.1 bacterium BMS3Abin15 | reverse complement strand
ATCCATTATGGTTCGGAACAGGCAGTGAAAGAAGCGGGGAAGTTTCATGTGGAAGGAAAAAATTACGTAGTAGATGATGGCGACATCATGCACATTAGGTTTAATGTGTAATAAGGAGGCTATAATCTCTCACAGTGCCTTTTCGGCGAACACCTGTGAGGTTCCCGATGCACCGGTGGCCATTGTGGAAAGCGAAAAAACCACCGCTTCCCTTGACTTCCCCATTATTGTTTCCGATTACCTCGAAAAATACGCCACCGATGCTCAAAGAAAACAAGGACTGGATATCGCCGACTTTTTGTGAAGCGGACAACGGATGTCAAGGTCGGGTTAAATTCCTGGCCAATATGTACGGAATATTCAGGCAAATCTCAATCCACGTCAATACAAAAAACCAAAAAGCCACAGGGGGATAATATTTCCATGACCATATTCAATATCATCTTTAACCACGAAAGAATTATCAATTCCTTCAATTTGTTTTTTGCTCTTGTTCTTGCCGCCTATTTCGAAAGTGTATTTATTGTCGACAAAAAAATCGGCTTTTTTCGGATAACTTACCCTATGGTTTACCGACAACTGGTTTAGGAAAAAGGTTTCCCTTATTGTTCCCACATCCACTTTGGATTTGTTGAGGGCATAAGAAATATTGGTGTTCTCAAGGTAAAGTTTTTCAGGTTTATTTAAAAAATTAATGCCAAAGGCATCACTACCGAGCCATCTTACTATGTGGGCATTGTGCAAAAGTTGAAGAAATTTTAAAAGACTGTCCCTTGTTGTGCCTACCTGAACAGAGAGTTTTTTAACATTTGGGATATAGGGTGTTATTTCGCTAATGAGTACCAGCAACTTCTTTATTTTTAGTATGGAATTATAATCAATATGGAAAATAGCAGGCAAATCGGTTTCGATAACCAGATTAATTGTTTCCCTCAGGCGCTGATGAAAATATGCTGTTCCTTCGGCAAAGTAAGGATAATAACCAAGGGATAAGTATTCGGCAAAAAATTCATACGGTTTTAATTGCTTCAAGATATTGGTAACCACTGTGTGATTATTAAATAGAATGTTTTCAAGCGTGACAGGTTCTGTTTTTATTTTGTATTTCAATTCCAAAAATTCACGAAACGACAAACCCGGCAATTCAAAAATCAATGCCCTCCTGCTTAGGTCGTATTTTCCCTTGTTGATGTCAAGTGCCGAAGAAGAAGTGAAAACCACGTTTATTTCAGGATATGCATCATAAATATTTTTCAATTCCTGCGACCAGTTGGCATATTTATGGACCTCGTCAAGATAAAGATATTTTCCGCCTGTACGGGCAAATACCTCTGCCAACGAAACCAAAGTGCTGTTGCTAAACCATAAATTGTCAAGACTTGCAAACAAAACTTTGTTTGCAGGCAGTTCTTTCAGCAATTGCAACAATAGTGTTGTCTTTCCGGTTCCACGCGCCCCTTTTATACCAATAAGCCGTTGGTTGGTGTCTATCTTATCTTTTAAAAACCGGTTAAAGCGGGTTGGAACCCCTTCAATTCTCTTTTTCGAGATATTTATCAAATTTTCCATAAATCCTGTTTTGAGTTGGAAACAAAGATATAAAAAATACTTTTACAAAAGTATTTTTTATTAGGATTAATACTTCTGCAAAAGTATTTCTGTTTTCTGAACCAACACGATAGGAAAATCCCAGATAGCTTTTTAGCGTATTTTGCTTATTACAATGCCTATCCGACTCAGGCGGAGTTAATGCCGACCAGCCCGACTATATCATTCAGGCGAGTGTAGTATAAAAATAGTTGAATGAAGGTGGAGAAATTGTGATTGATTTTAATGTAAATTCGGCTTTTTACCACAAAAAATTTATTGAAATTCCATAGAAATGAGAAGTTACAGAATTTAGCACAATCCTGATAGTTCGTTCTGTTTACGAGTGGCACAACATGCCCGGAATCACTGGCACAATATCACCGGAATGAGTGGCACAAGTTCGAGCGGTTTATCCATTTACCACATTGCCAAATGCTCCGGAACCAAGATGTTTCAAATAGGTAAAACCTTTTCCCCGAAGTATGTCTATTGATTGTTGCTCAAGCATCTTTTTCTGTTTTCAGTATTTTTGATTCAACCATTGGTCTGATTTTTGGGGAATTATACGATATCCTGATGTTGAATACCGGTCGCTTTTCTATCTGTACGTTGGGGTGGCATACTCTTTTGCAATTTTAGGTTAAGCGTTGGCTCGTGTGAAATGTGAAACATTCACGAACACCAAAAAGAGTAAACAATTTGTGAGTAATTGCAATCCTGCCTACGGAACGGGCAGGTGTTTATGGCTGTGCATATGCTATAATTGTTCATAATTAATTCCTTTTAATAATTTTTCCAATTGTCCGTTTGGAGATTTATAACCGATTATTATTTTTTCTGAAATCTCCAATATTTTCAGATTCCGTTTTTCAGCTGTTTCTCTTGTAACTCTTTTTGTCTCTTTTTCGAAAGGGCTAATTATCAGCAGTCTGTTGTTATTTACAGCTTTTACAATTTCAGGTTGCCAACGCGTTTTTATCCCTCGGGCAAGCACAAGGATTAGTGGTTGTTTCCCATTAAGCAAAATTGAAAAAACATCTTTTTCTATTTGAGAGTGATTACCACAAATAATGCAACTGCCATTTTTTCGTTGTTCTTTTGCCCAGTCGTAGCTTTTAAGAACAATTTCTGCCGGCACTTTTTGCGAACATAAAAAAGCACTTTTTTCTAATTCTAAAATATTTTTATTGCCTAAATATTCCATATTGAATTTTCTAAAAATGTCTAAATCCTTTATCTCTTATCCTTCCTTAGACATCTTTATATCTTTAATTCTATCTTAAATCAAGTTTATTGTTTAATATCGCAATATATTAAAATACTGCAAATCAGTTACATTAAAGCATCCTGTCTTAAATCTATCTAAAACCACATTTTATTCTATCTTAATTATTGTCTAAGAAATGTCTAAGAAAAATGTCTAAAATATTTTTTTACTCTTCTTTTTTAGACATTTTCCATATTTTCCCGGACACCTCAATTATGCCGTGTTTTCTTAAATATTGAAGATTGTTCTTGATTTTGGTTCGTTTTTGTTCAGTGCTCAAAATATCAGGGAGTTTTTGTAATAATACAGCTTCAAAATCTTTTCTTTTCCCTTCATTAAATTTTTTGAGATAATCCGTAATTACCTTTTGAATATAGTCATCATCAATACCTCTTAATTTTATATAATCAACTTCCTGACCTGTAATCTCTGCCACAGAAGCTGCCACATAATAATTTGGTCTTCGGCCTTCAATTAGTTTTTCTTTTTTCAGGAGATTTACTTCGGCCATTGAAATGGACTTCCCTTTTTGAACCTTGTCTAATAAAACCACCCGGTCAAGTTGAAGGTCTTTGCGTTCCATAAGCAGTTTGGTATAATTCTCATCTATAACATGGCCATAGATTTGCAGAATTACTTTTTGTGCTTCTGAAAGCGAATAATCAGGAAGAGGGAAATATCTGCTTTTTTGTGAAAGAAACATTGTATGAATACCATAACCCATTGTGTCTATCATTCCTAAATTTACCATCGCTTTTACAAGCCAGGGGTTACGATATTTTTCGGGTGTTTTTTCTCCTGTAACATATTCATCAGGATTGCCATCGAAAAAACTTCCGGCATTGCTAAAAATTAATTTATCAATCTTTTCCGTCACAATAATTCGTTTGTTTAGTGAGTAATCTTGATGAGCAATGCAATTGTGCAATGCCTCAAGAATTGTCCGTGTATCGTATTTATCTACAGTAGTTGCCAATAATTCATTGTCAGGAAAAAACTTATATTTAATGTTACGGATATTCTGCAAAACTTTTGATGTATTTAATAATAGTGGACAGCTAAAATGCTCATAAGCTTTTTCTTCAGTTTCTAATTTCCAGGTTATTTCTGTAACGGATGGCAACAGGTAATGAGAAGCTTCTTCTTTTCCGAGCAAAAGGATTGCGGTGTTGGTTATTTTTCCGTTAATGGTAATCTTAGCTTTATCCAAAAAGGTTTGTGTATCCCAATCATCAATCTGATTATAAAAGCTCGTCCTGCTGCTTTTTTCTTTAAATTTTTCTCGTGCAATACGAATGGCTTCCTCGTCCAAATCAGCAATGCCTGCACCATCAATGGTTTTTGCGCTCCAGTCTTCCTGTGAATTGTAAATAATACGCACATATTCCGGAAAATTCCTTAAATCGGTTTTATTGCTGCCAATCCTAATGTAGGGTTTTTTCTTAAAATGTACAGGCTCGCCTTTGGCAGAAGGAATACGCAGCATTACCACATTATTATTGTGATAATCAAACTCAAATATTTCAAAATTGATTTTTGGATGTAATAAATTACGCACCCATAATTCCAAATCCTGGTTGCCTTGCCTGGCGGTGCTAAAACAAAAATTGGTTCCTTTTACTTGTTGCGTGCCATCTTCAACACCCCAGACCAAATAACCAAATGGCTGATTGCTGATGGTAGCTCCATTGCTCATTGCCGAAATATATTCGCCAATCTGCTCATTAGTAATGCACCCTGCACCCATTTTAAATTCTATCCATTGCGTTTCTTTTGGGTGGGCAATTAACTCTTCTAATAGTTGGTGTAATTCTTCGTCTCTCATTTCAATGCCTCTTTTATTATTCTCACTTCCTCAATACTATCCAGGGTTTCTATAGCATTGCGCACCGGGTGGCTGGGGTCGTACAAACGTTCAAACTCACTTTGTATAATAGCTAACTTTTCTTCTTCACTCATCTCGTCTGTTATGGGCTTTAAGTTCCCAAGGTTGGAGAGAATTTGTTTGTTTGAGTAATTATTAAACTCATCATCAAAAAACCTTTCGTATACTAAAGCATGTATTAAATTCTCAAAAAAATTAAATACTAATTCGTTTGTCTGAATTGGCTCAAATAAAACATAATCAACAATCTGAGCTATTATTAACTGAGTCTGAGTATTTGTGTTTTTTACTGGCATTGGGTAATAATGATAAATTTTTGCTTTGGTAAAAGCCCCTGAAGTTTTTGAAAATGTTTGTATATTCATTAGAAATTGATAAACCTCAGAATTTAAGAGCGCAAGAACATATTTGATATTGAATTTTCCATTTATTAATATTCCATTGTAAAGTGATGACATTATATAATAATTATCAACATCAATGGTTGCAACAATTTTATTTCCAGCTTCACGCAACAATATCTTTGGTTGCTCAAAAATTTTAGGGTCTCTTGGACAGGCTAAATGTTTCCCATAATTAATGAATAAATTGGGATTAATAATTTTCCATTTACCTATGTGTTTACCCCCTAGAATTGGTTTGTAATTATCATTGATTTTTTCTTCAGCTATAAATTCATTGTCATTGCCCGATTTTATAGCTTGCCTTAAATCAATAACTTGATTAAAAGGTATTGAGTCATTATTTAGTAATTCAAAGAGTGCTTTGTATTTAAAGTTTCTGAGAGCGAATGTCTTTTGTGGTTGATTTATAAAAAAGGATTTGGGGATATTTTCAAATGAATTTGCTAACATTTTTGATGATGAGCATCTTATAAAATAATCTATCCCATTATTAATTTTATCAACACCAAGTATCATTGAATGAACTACTGCTGTTGAAAAAACTTTATCACTCAATTCAACTAATAAATCAACTTTGTATTCATTCAATAGTTTTTCTCTAACCTTTTCTTCAAAGTAATTATCCATGAGTGTTGAAGGAATTATATAACACAAATAACCATTTGATTTGGTATTAGCCAATCCCTTTAAAGTAAATAGACTGTAAGAATCAATTTTAAATTGCGATTCTGGATAAAGTTCTCTCAATAATATTTTCTCCTCTTTACTGTATTTAACACCATAAGGCGGATTTCCAATCACCACATCAAACCCCCCTTTTTCACGCCACACTTCCGAGAAAAAGAGTTTAAAATCAAAGTCTATTTTGTAACCTGCAAAGGTTTCGGCAGAGGCTATGAGTTCGCGTATTTTACTGTTTATTTGGGTGCGGAGTGCTTTCTTTTTGCTTTCGCTGGTTTCATCGTAAAACTGTTGTTTTAAGGCTTCCAACTCTTTCTCCACATTCAAGTCGTGCATTGCGTTTTCCGGCATTCCAATCAAAGAGTTCCCACAAACAATTTTATAATCCAGATTTGGCAGGGTTTCAACGGGATCCAGGTCGTCTTCGTCCACCACCAGCGAGAGCCACAAACGCAAACGGGCAATATCAATGGCAGAAGCATCAATGTCCACCCCGTATATGCTTTCCTGTATAATGTGGCGTTTCAGGCGGTAAACATAGCGGCTTTCGCTATTGTTGCTGTCAATACCAATTTTCCTGAGTTTCTCTGCAAAATAGGCTTTGCTTAAATGGGGTTTTATTACCAATTGGGCATTTACGAGTTCGTGTAACAAACCCACCGGAAAAGCGCCGGAGCCAATGGCAGGGTCACAAATCCTTATTTCCGTCAGTTTTTTATCAATCAGGTCTGCATTTTTGCGTATGCTTTCCGGAATAATGTAACTGTAGTCTTTGGTTTCTTTTCCTTTGTTGGCAACCCTTTGGTCGTGTTCGAGTGCAAAATGCCCCTTTCGGATATAGGTTTCAATATCAGTTTTAGGCACTACCAACTCCCCTCCTTTGAAAGGAGGGGAGTCCGAAGGACGGGGTGGTTTTTCCTCACCTCTTGTGTCCGAAGGACGGGGTGGTTGATTCTTCCACCAACCAAACTCATTTTTAATGGCTTGTAGTAATCCTTCCGTATTTTCCCAAACTAATTTATTTTCAAACCTCAATACTTTTATGCCGCAATGTTTTAAAAACAAATCTCGTTCATAATCATATTCTTCTTGTGACGCTTCAAAATGCCCCTGTCCATCAAGTTCAACAGCTAATTTTTCAGATGGGCAATAAAAGTCAAGAATATAATTTGCAACACTATGTTGTCTTCTGAATTTACGACCATCAAGTTGTTTTTTTTGTAATAATTTCCATAGTGTGGCTTCTGCAGGAGTTAAATTATTTCTAAGGTTTTTTCTAAAGGTTTTCAGATGAGGAAGGTTGTGTATCCCCTCCATGCTTCCCTCTTTGGCAGGGACTCGAGTAAGATCAAAACCACCTCCCCCGCCTTTGGCGGGTACTCCTCCTTTGAAAGGAGGAGAGTTTTCAGGAGCAGTATTTAAACTATTGTCTAAATAATGGATAAGTGACTCCTGGCACATATAGTGCACAATCTCACGTGGTGTGTAAAATGCGCCTTTGCTTTTACGCTCGACAATATCAAGCATATTTTCAAAGACTTTACCCAACATCTCGGGGTCAACGGCTACTTCTTTGTCAAGTGGTTCATCTTCTTTTATGGTAAAGTTGTAGCGGTCAAAAACATCAAGGATGCCTGTTCCTGTATCACCAGCTTTATTTTTTTCAAAATTCCGGAATAAACTCTCCGGAATGTTAATATTTGCGTTTTCCCAATCATATTCAGCTTCAAACAACCCCCCGTTTAAAAATGGGATGCGGCAATCAAAGCGTTTGTAAAACGAATTTTCGTTGTTGCGTTCTTTTGCCAGTGCCTCATAAAATAAATATTGCAGGTAATCTTTAAAGAAGTTCCGGTTTTCTTCTTTTGATTTATCAAACAGATCCTGAATAAAGCGTTTATCCCCTTTACCCCAATGTTCATTTTTTGGAACACCGAGCCAGCCTTTTTTCTGTAAGAAATATAAAAACACAATTTGCCCCAAGAGTTTTTTGGTAAAACGGGCATTGTCGATATTAGCTTTTTTTAGTTCGGTTTGTATGTGGTCGTTATCCTCAAAGTGCCCGTATAGTTTTTCAAATAGGTCTTTGTACTGTCCAAAGAATTCATCCGTTACTTTTTCAATGCTAAAAGCACTTTCAATATCTTCTACGGTTGGGTTATTGGCAATGTTTTGAAGTAGTGGAAGTATCTGTGTTTTGGCAGTATGCGCCTGCTCGTATTTACCTACCAAAAAAGAATACCGCTTTGCAGGTGTAAACTCTTTACGGGTTTTTACCTTTTGCTTTTCTTCATCTAAATAGGATTGGTGTTCTAATTTTATAAAAGAGAAACGCCAATCTGCTCCATCATCTTCTTTTGAGTAAAAAGCAACAAGGGCATAGTCTTTATCAAATTTACTCAGGTGTTTAATTACAAAATTCCGCAACGAAGTTCTGGCACGTTCCAGTTTTGCAATACTTTTTACTTCTACAATCAATACATCTAAAGCATCACCTTCAGGGTCAATGTATTTTCCAATGCGTTTGTAGGAATTTATATGTTCCTTATAAGCATCCCAAAAAAGAACTTGATTGCTATGATAATGATTGCTTTTAGGTTCAATATCATTCAAAAAGTTTTTGATAAACAGTGTAAACCGATTTTCATCAAACTTGGCGTTGAATGTATTTTCTATAAGGTGTATTGCAGATTTCTTGTCCATAATTATTCTTTCAATTTCTTCAATGGATAATTGCTTAAAAGCGATTTCATCTGCGTAATGGCTACCTTGTTAAGTTGAATTAATCGGTCTTTTTGAGATAAACCTTGTTCAATTAGTAAAGCATTGATACTTTCCATATTGCTCAAAACAACCAATTGTTCGATACTGGCATCATCACGCATATTACCTTTTTTATCAGGATTTGTCTCTTTCCATTGTTTAGCGGTTATACCAAAAAGAGCAACATTGAGTATGTCCGCTTCATTGGCATATACAAAGTTGATTTGCGTTTTAGAAAGGGCAGGAACAATGTTTTCTTTTATAGCATCTGTATGAATTTTATAATTGACTTTGGCAAGTGTTCTTTGAAGGTTCCAATCTAATTGTAATCGGTTACTTTCATCTTCTTTTAGACGTTGGTATTCTTTGACCAACAAAAGTTGAAATTTT
>BDTH01000026.1 GCA_002923195.1 bacterium BMS3Abin15 | reverse complement strand
TTTGCCTGCTGCTTATTAGGTTTAATTTTATTTTGAGACGCATCGCAGCCCGAGACGCTATAAATAGCAAGTATTAAAACTGTCAAAATAATCTTGTGCATAGTTCTTTAAGTCTTTGTAGATAACGTGAAACTAAGGGTTGCGTGCCTGTAAAACATTAACATGCAAAAAGACGTTCGCAAACATAAACCATTGAAAACCAAAAAGTCACCTGAGGCACGCATACCCTTCAGTGCTTTGTTATCTTTTTTTGTTTTTTTATATTTCCTTATTCGTTTCTTTTTTAAATCTGAGCGTGTGAGAAGTAGTAGAGCCGCAATCTGCAACCAATATCATGTCCCGGATGTGTATGACCAATATTGTAGTTTATATCGTCTTTTTTCTCTATGCCTTTTTATCATCAAGATACGAGCACTTCAAGTATTCTTACTTTAAACTACTAAAAAACAGGACGCATGAAGCTTCGTTCAAAACTAATTATACATCTTGATTTTTCAGCATGGGCAAAGGCTTCCTGACAATCTGGATCACTTTTTATTTTTTTTCTATATTCTTCGTAATCTGATAGACTTGGAAAACTGAATAGTGCTAAAGCAATATTATTTGCTCCCTCATATGGAAGGAAGTAACCATGATGTGTCCCACCAAACTTATTTACGAGCGGTATCCACATTTTGGCATACTTCTCAAAATCATCAACTTTGTACGGATCAATTACATACCGTAAGTAACAAGTGACCACCTTCTAACCTCCTGCATTAATCTTCATGATTGATAACGATGTACTCAGTGATGCGAAATTGAAACACGTTTTTTGCCCCAAAGCTGATCAGACAATCACAAACTAATCAAACCCCAAATCATCACCGCTATTTCGCATTCACTGCAGTTACTGGTTATATTTTTATTTGCTCTTGCTGGTCTCCCTGAACGATCTCTATTAAGACAGTCCTCTTATAATTTACTTAAAGGATTATCCATCCAATCTTTAAACAGTGCCATTGCAGTATCAACAAACTTTTTATGTCGTTCCGTAACCTTATTCTTCATATATTGTTTTCCGGGTATTTTTTCTAATGTTTCATATTCATTTATATATTGATGAAAACATAATTCAGTCATTTGTAAACACATAAAGGTTATTATCAAACATAAATAAATCTCACCTTGCCTTATGTTTTCTTTTCCATTTCTTATTAATCCAAAAAATTGTAGTTTTGGGTCATCCTCTACTAACACAAAAGAAGGGGAAGCATTTTTTTGATTTATATGCGTATACATTTGTGATAGTAGTCCGTAAAATGGACCTATTACTGGAGTTATTTCTTTCGCCTTTGAAATACTATCTGTCGACTTGAAATTTTTATCAGCTTTCCACATTTCTAATCTTTCAGGATTGTGTACGATATCCCATGCAGATGCAAATCCTTCCAATGCATTTCTCAATAAAATAGGAGGCTCCCATAAATATCCATTAAGGGAGAGTTCAAATCCAGCCATAAGAGTATTGGCTCCCTTTGTCATTAAGCCATATCCAATATATTTTGGATCATCTTTTTCAGGTGTTTTTATTGTCGAAATGTAATTTTGGAGAGGGATAATAATTTTTGATATAAGCAAAGAAAACTCATCTGCTTCGTCCTTAAAATAGTCAGTGACCCGTTTTTTTGAGTCGACAGTCAATTCATTTAAATACTTTTTGATCGTTTCGTGCATTTATCTTTTATTTCCTTACGTCTTGATGACTGAGTGCCTGAAAGATGTTATCATGCTAAAAATCTGTTTGCATATCATAAACTAATCAAAATCAAAAAGAGCACCGCTGGCACTCGTTCAAGTCCATCAATTTGTTAGCCCATGTTATTTGTATTTTATTTTCGTTACAATAAGTTCCTATTCTTGAATGGATGTCATTCCCAATTTCAAGTTTTACATTCTTTCCTATAATTATTTCCTTTATACTACCTTTTAAATTCCTTTTTACAGATTGTTTATTAGAAATCAATCGGACTTCACTTTCTGGTTCCCAGTCCAATGTTTTCGTTAATAGAATGCTCCTATAATTAACATAGGGGTCTTCTAATACAGACTTTAGAAAATCATCAATATGATAAATTTTCTTAGGCACATAATTTACATGAAAATACTCTTTATCTATTAACTCGTCGTTAATTTCTATTTCAATACAAACACCATTTTCACATCCACCATAGCGATTCCAAAGAAGCGAATCATCTCTAAGTTTAGAGAAGCACGTAACTCCAAGCTCCTTTCGGCATTTTATCGAAATATCCTCTATTATCGGTGATGCTATTTTTTCCAACCGGCCATTATCAACTACAAAAGTAGACGACATCATTGGTAGGAATAATGGATTAGATTTGTATTTTGAAATTATAGATGCCGGTAATCCTATAGTATTTATTGACGGCGTGTAATCAATTCTAAATAGGAACTCATTTTCATCATTGAAATTTGCTGGATTCCCACACCATATTTGATTTTCAAGAACAATTTGATAAAAATGTTCCAATTCTTTATCTTCCAATTTGAGAAGACTTTTGTATTTGTAGATTTTCATTATTTATCTTTGGCTAACGACGTAATAACCTACGACGGCACAGGCAGTAAGATTATGATAACAAAAAAACATAGAAAGGCAACAGGGACTCAAAAAAGTGACCTGACAAAGTCGTTAGGTTCATTATTTTGTTAGGATGGTTCTTTTATTTTTTCGTTTCCAACATCATTCTATTAAGGGATGCCAGATACCTTCCTTCCCCTTATTAAATCTTCAGCTGGCGATATTCTGGCTCCGAACTCACTCCAGATATCTTTCGATAATTCAAAATTTTCCTCCCAATAGGGTCCTTCTTTATCTTCTGCCAAAATGAACGCACCTTCTTGATAGCATTTTACTATTGCTGCCAATAAGTTGTTCATTGAAGGAAAGAAGACAAAATCTCCTTGTTCAGCAAAATTATAAAAAAGTGCGCCTTCAGATGCTTTTCTCAACGGGTCGTAGAAGTAGCCATCACCACTGCCGTCATCAAATAGGGGTATCCATGACTCTTTGTAACCAATAGGGATAATAAACCGAAAATATAAACGAGAAACCAACGGAGACTCATCTAACTGTTTTTTTTAAAATTGCTCTAATCTTAACCGCGTCATCCAATGGCAGAAACCGGTGACCTGGAATCGGGCCATCATAAGCAGGGGTTTTATTGTCGTTATAGAAAATACGGGAGCCGTTGCGCCATTTATATAGTGCTTTAATGTCATCCGGAAGACGAAAGTCCCCGTCTCGCTCAATCTTGGCTATTTCTTCCGAAGAAAGTCCTGATTGAAGTGCTTCCAGCGCCCGGGGAACTTTTGCCTTTAATACATTCCCCAGTTCATTTAGAAGTTCTTCAGTAGAGGTGTCAACCACTGGCGGCATCTCTGGCGCTGACGGATAAAGAGAATGTTTCAAAGATACAAACAACGCAACTTTATATAATACGAATAATACAACTGCCATAATAATCACTATTACAAAGGTGCGGGTTTGTTTCATATTATTTTGTTGTTCGATTCATTATCCTAACGCTGTGCTCAGTGATGCGTGCCCTTGAAGGCATCAACATGCTACAAGATAGTTTGATAATCTTAAAACATGATCAAATTGAAAAAGCGTCCTCTGGTACGCATTCACTGCAGCTACTTGTTAGAGACTTTTTGATGGTGAATAGTGTAAAGATCTAAGAGCTTTCTAATCATTTTCTGATATTGAACATGTTGTTTTTTTGCTTCTATTTTGAAAAATTCAATA
>BDTH01000025.1 GCA_002923195.1 bacterium BMS3Abin15 | reverse complement strand
TGTGTTTCTTTTTTACTCACTCTATTAGTTTCAATACTATTTTTGCTCGCAATACTACTTTCTGCGCTGTGTTGCGGCCGCGTGCCAAACCTAACAGCTTTTGCCTGTCTTTCTGTGATTTGCTCATGCATTAATGATAACATGAACACTCTCTTTAAGTAAAGCTAATTATGGGACAGTACACTATGTTCATTCCACAACTCAGGAGGTTCCTTATGTCCGCTTTCAAAAGGTCCTGAATGAAAATAATTCATTATTCAGAGAATTTAAAATATTGCCGCCTTATCAGTCCACAAAAGACATCTTCTGCCTCAGAACTAACAGAACGATTGATGCCTATAGAAAAATATCAATTAATAATGTGAAGTTGAAAATTAATAAAGCTGTCCCAAGAGAAACCGTTAATCTCAGGATTTACCCTCTCAATAAATCATTATCAGAAATCAGATTCTGGTGCAATGGGAAATTGCTCGATGTTCAGAATATCAAAAACAAGGACCTTAAGGGTGTCCACTTTTAAATTTTAGCTAACACTCGTTTATACTGATAATCCAGATGATATTTACGCATAGGATAATAATTCTTGTGCTGTCAGGTGTGTTTATATTTATCTATTATATATTGATAAGAAATGAGACAGGGCACAGTCTCTGGCACACTATATTTGTGACAATCATTAGTTTGGGGGATTTTGTTAGAAGAGGGGAAAAAAGATATCTCTTTGATTTATAAACATTAAATCGGAAATTAAATTTTTTTTAATATGTGGCATATATCTTGCTACATTAAAATTACCATTTTGATATTAAATCAAACAATTGATAGTTTTTTAAAGGGAGGCTGTAATTTATGACAAGGCTAAGACTTATTTTGACAGGTTTTATTTCGTTGGGGATAATATTCTGCTTGGCAGGCACAGCATCCGCTGATCTGAATGACGGGCTTTTAGGATATTACTCTTTTTCCGGTAATGCTAATGATATGAGTGGAAATGGTAATGATATGACAGTAAAATGGGCCACACTTGTTCAGGACAGATTTGGACATGCTGATAGCGCGTACTATTTTGATGGAGTCGATGACTATATGAGAACTTCTAGTATTGCGACGGGTTTGCAGGTTTCTGATGCATTTACAATCTCAACCTGGATCTATAAAGCGAACACAAGTAAGCAGACGATGGTAGGTCTTTATGATGCAGGGGGCAGTGGATCTCCAGAATACGCCATGATGTATAGTGACGATAAGATTAGAATGCAGACAAGAGATAATACTGGTGCATACGCATTTAATACGCAGCGTTCCGATACCGTAATATCTGCAGATTCATGGCACCATCTGGTCTTTACTTATGATGGACCTGGTTACAATTTTTATCTGGACGGTACACTTGACGGCTCCGGTAGCTTGAGCACAACTATCAGGGACATTGATTCAAGTCCTCAATTCTACATCGGGGCCAGAGGAGATAGGCAACCCGGGGAATTTTACGAAGGAATTATTGATGATATCCGCATTTATGACCGTGCCCTTTCCGGATCTGAGGTCCAGGAACTTACTAATCTTGTCGTTGTACCCGAACCAGTAAGCACGGTTCTTTTTCTTGCTGGTGGGGCAGTTATGGGATTTGTCCGGCTTCGGAAGAAAAAATGAGTATATGAGCTGATGAAAAATTTGCTTTTAAAGGGGCCCCGGAATATTGAATGCCTTCCGTCTTTATAGCTTTTTTCCTGTTCTCCCTCTTGACCCGTTATTTATTACGTATTACAATAGCTACGTGTAAAAAATAAGGGTTCTCGGCTAATTTGATATTCTTCAACTTTATTGTTGTTTTTGAATGAGCTGTGATTATTAGCAGATATCTTTCGGACTTTTCATGAAGATTTGTTTATAATCAGTTTAGTTTCCCTAATATTTGGATTCGATAATATATAGTTATGTAACCGAGAGGGCGGAGCTGTGCATTGAAAACGTACATTTGAAATTTTTTATAACAGTCAATAAATACAGTGAGATTTAAAAAGAATAAATTTATTAAGGGGAAAGATCAATGTTAAAGGCTGCTATTACAACAAGTTCATTCGGCAAATATGATAACGCTCCTCTGAAATTGTGCGAAAAAGTGGGGCTGGAAGTTATTCTTAATCCGCACGGCCGTAAGGTTAAGCCGGATGAGCTTGCCGAGCTTGCCCGCAATGCGGTAGGGATAATTGCTGGAACTGAACCTATAACCGAAGAGACCCTTTTAGAATTATCATCTTTAAAAGTCATTTCCCGCTGTGGTACAGGAATGGACAATGTTGACGTCTGCTGTGCTGAGAAAATGGGCATAAAGGTGTTTAATACGCCGGATGCACCGACAACGGCTGTTGCTGAATTGACCATAGGCTTGATCCTGAGTCTGATGAGAAAGACTCATATGATGAATGCAGATATCAAGGCCGACATATGGGAAAAGCTTATGGGGAATCTTTTATATAAGAAGAAAGTCGGAATAAAGGGATTCGGCAGGATAGGTAAAAGAGTGGCTGAGTTGTTGTCCTTGTTCGGCTGTGAGATCGCATACTCTGATCCGTTCGTTGAGGACGGGCTGCTGGGGTTTAGTAACGTTCCTCTTGAAAAAATGCTGGGCTGGGCGGATATTGTATCTGTTCATGTCCCCGTTTCGGAGCAATTGATAGGAGCAAACGAGTTAATGCTGATGAAAAAAGGAGCGTGGCTGCTCAATACCTCCAGGGGCGGTGTTATAGATGAAGAAAAGCTGTATGAATTGCTGAAAAGCGGCTACCTTTCTGGTGCGGCGCTGGATGTATTTGCAGAAGAGCCGTATAAGGGGCCGTTAAAGGAACTGGACAACGTGATCTTAACACCGCATAGTGGTTCTTATGCTAAAGAATCAAGGATTGAAATGGAAATGCAGTCTGTCGAAAACCTTCTGAGAGGCTTGAGAGAGTGTAATGAAATTTCAGAATAAAAAACTAATTATAATGAGCCCAATGTGAGGGGTCCCATTAAAATAGGTAAATTGAATTACATTATGTATTAGCTATACGACTTTTTATGTTTTTTTACTGCAATATCAACAAGAAATATTAAGGATGTGTGAATGCAACTTATAATATTATCAGCAAACAAGTCACCATTTAGTGAAGTCCCAATAAGCAAACTGGATATTAATGGGAACTCACTTTTAGATTTGCAAGTTGTTGTTGCTCATGAATGTAATATTAGCAATATTAATCTTGTTGTGGGTTTTAAGTATGAGGAAATTGAAAATAGTTACGTTAACAAACATGTGAATCACCATTGGGAAACAACCGAAAGCTGTTCTTCTTTAAACAAAGTTCTGTCTAATAATGCCGCTGATGATGATATGTTACTGGTTTATGGTGATACCATTTTCACTCCCAAAATTCTGCAGCAGGTTATGCGTTCAAAGCATGATTTTACAATTTGTTCCATTACGGAAAATGGTGAAGCATTCCGCGAATATTGTGTTATTGAAAACGGAGAATTGATCCGTATAGACAAGAACAATAAAGAGTCTTTCAGTGTTTTCACGGGAGTTTTTTTAATAAAAAAGAAGAAAATCCCCTTAATGAGAGAACTTGTTCAGAACCACCTTTCCCTCGGCGAATTGATTAATGAACTCATTAATAAAGGAGAGGAAATTTGCACCCATATCATTGACAATGGCTGGCATGAGATTAATTCACAACAGGCCTTTGGTGCAGTAAAGCAAAACAATGATTTTCTTTGCGAGATTATTGCGGTTCACACTGATTGGTCAAAGAGAGCGCTAAGGTACGATCAGCTAGACTGGGTTAACAGAGACGTTTTGACTAAGGGGATACTCGATGCTACAGAAAGGTGTCATACTACCTGTGCACTTGATGTAGGCACGGGAACAGGTAAGATCATGAAAGCAATTCGGAGTAAATATCCGGCATGTGAGTGCTGGGGTATTGATAGCAGTGAAACCATGCTTGATCATATTGAAGATAAAGAAAACTACATTATTAAAGTAACAAATGCTGAAGATTTATCAGAGTTACCTGATCAGCATTATGATCTTGTCACAGCAAGAATGGTTTTTCATCATATTGAAAATCCTCAAAAAGCCGCATCAGAAATCAGGAGAGTCTTGAAACCCGGAGGGTTGTTTATTATATGTGAAGGGAACCCCCCTTCAATCAGGGCAATTGACTGGTATACCCGTATGTTTAGTTTTAAGGAAGAAAGATCGACAATTACAGAAATTGATTTGATCAACCTGCTTGTACTTACAGGGCTTTCCGACATCACGACTAAAACAATTATAATGAAAGATTGCAGTTTAACTAACTGGCTGGCAAATTCCGGTCTGCCGAGTGAAAATATAGAAACCATAACAAAAATGCATTTTGAAGCACCTGAGCATATTAAGGAAGATTATAATATGACGTTCAGGGACAATGACTGTTTTATGGACTGGAAATTTTCGATAGTCTATGGATATGCTTTTAGTTGATTTCATTGAAAGGGGACATGTTGAAAACTTTTTTAATTCCCGGGGTTGTATGGATAACAGGTCTTAGTGCATCCGGCAAATCGACTGCCGGAAAGCATCTTTATGATAATCTGCAAGATATCGGGGTTTCAAATATCGAAATCCTCGATGGTGAAGAACTCAGGACACGTCTTGACCGCAAGTATGGTTATACGGTAGAAGAACGTATGGCCGTTGCTGAAAATATTGTAAGAGTTGCCGTAGATAAAATTAAGTCAGGCAAACTGATCATAGTTTCCACAATTACGCATAAGGTAGCTATGAGAAAAATGGCCAGGGAACGTATTGATCGTTTTATGGAAGTTTATCTGCAATGTCCGGTTGAAGTTTGTGCCGCAAGAGATTATAAGGGGAATTATGAACAGGCATTGGCTGGTAACTGTGACAACTTCATCGGAGTAACTGAACCGTATGAAGTGTCAGCACGCCCTGAATTAGTATTAGATACCAGTAAACTCGGTATTGAAGATTGTTCAGTGATACTTTTCAAAAAAACTCTTGAGACGTTTCAAAAAGCGCCACTGACAGTACAGTGTAATGACTGACATTCCTATCAAGTAACACGCCGAGGCTGAACATCCATGAGCTATAATTAAATTTGGCTCTTCGGACAAATTTGTGGGTATTTTTCAGCTACTATAGAAAAATATCGACATCCAGCCTGTTTTTTTCAACGATAATCGACCAATAAAATTCTTAGCCCAATATAAACGTTTTTATTAAGAGC
>BDTH01000024.1 GCA_002923195.1 bacterium BMS3Abin15 | reverse complement strand
GTAGAAATAAGAAAAGATGATTGGGAAAAAGATGATTACAAAGAATTTAATTTTAATAAACAAAGTGCGTTGAAGATCAGGGGTGCCGGCGGAGGAAATGGATATGACTTCTTTATTAATATGGATAACATTTATCTACAAACGGAAATGAAGGGTGATTCAAAAACAGAGCCAACGATACTAGAGGCGAGATACAGATTTGGCATGATATTGTTAGGTATTTCAATTCTTGATTTTGAGGAAAATAGGCGAAAAAAGGATAATATAGATAATGATAATGGGATTTCAGTTAATGAAAAAATCTCACTTTTTACCGAGGCAATATCTCCAACTTTATTACCCATGATTGCGTCTCTAGGGAGTTCAGAGTTTGAAGCATAAATTAATAAAAATATAAATGTATGGAAAGAGAAAAAAAGGAACTTAGCACTATTCACGAAAGAGATATAGACAAGCTTCTTGAGAATACTGGAATAAAGAATGATTTCTTAGCAGGTAAGTTGCACTGTAAGTTTTGTGACGAAATTGTTAATCGGGAAAATGTTTATTCGTTTCTTCCGGAATCAGGGGCGATTAACGTGATATGTGATAAACCGGAATGTGTTACAGAATTATTATCCTACGTTGAAGAAAAAAAGAAGAAAATAACTGAAAAATAATTATAAGCTCTAATAAGTATATGCTTTATGCTTGAATACATTACTGGTTTAGGGACTGGGTTAATCATTTTATATATTACTTGGACACACCCGGAACAAACTCAAAAGTGGTTTAGCTATTTTGTTTGGTTGGCAACGTTCTTTTACGAAAAAGCTGATTATTGGGCTATCAAATCAGAAGTTCAAGGCAAGATAAATACTTTCGTAAGAGATTTAGAGGATAATACATCTGAGTCATTCCCACAGGTTACTGTTAATTGGAAGGCAAAAGGTGATGATGAAATTGCTTGGGAAGATTATGAAATTGTTATTGTAATGAGAGATAGAAAATACAGAAACAAAAATTTTACTAGTGCGGCCTATTTCTTTGTATCTGAGACACTTCTAAAAAAATCAAAGAGACATTTGTCAAAAGCACAAAAAAAAATCTGTAGATTTGTTTGTAACTAAGAAGTTATTAGAAAAGCAAAACTTAGCTTCAGTGGATCAGTTTATGAATGACTACTTTGCACCAGAAATTGAAAATAGCAATACAGTAAAAGAGTTTGTAAAGAAATATGTGAGTATAGATAAAATAGGAATTTTTTTCCCAGTTTTTATACAGGAGCTTACTAGTCTTGGGAATAAGGTCTTCTTGGATAAAGAGGATCCAGAAATAATCAAAGAAATAAAATTACTTGTAGCTTTTCTAGAAAAATTTTCACAAAGGGAAATTGGGGACGTAACAATACCAAATGAATTTTTTGGTAACTACACTAGGTGTGCAATTAAGATAATTGCAATAAAAGAAAAAAGAGAAACAGGACAAACAACTTCATATATAGAAAAAGTTTCGGATACTATCAGCAAAGGATTTGAAAATATCTACGTTATAGGAAGTGCAAGAACGGACAATAAGGATTTTATTGATAGCGTCATTAAATCTTGCTGTGAAAAAAATAAACAAATAGAGATTATTAAAAATTGGGACTTCAAAGGCGCTATTATATTAAGAGGAGAAACTATGAATGTTAGAACATACTTAGTTCACTTAAGAAATCCTAGTATTGTGAAACATATCATTGAAAAGTCAAGATAAACAGCAGATGGCTTGAAGCTTTTAGATAAGTCAACTTTAACTTTTTATTATTATGTGTATAGGATATTGTTTACCATTTGATTTGGATATTAAAGAGTGGATAATTGGAATAGGCTTCACTGTTCTTTTTTTAGTAGCATCTTGGCGAGAGAAAGAAGAAGGCTATTTCAAAAGTCATTTTCTTCAGGTAATTAAAAATCATACTGACCAAAAAGGAATTAATAAATTATTTTATATTATACAAAGAAGTCTGAATTATTTTTTTAGAGGATTTATTATAAGACAGATTTTGAATCCCTACTTTCTTTTTCCGTTTCTAGTAATTTTATACTGGCTCTTGAGAATAAAGAGTTGGGGCAATATAGAACTAGTTTTATTAGTGACTTTAATTGTAATTTTGTGGTATTCAAAAGAAACTTTTGCATTACGAGAAGAACAGAGGAAGGGAAATATAATTACGAATAATTTAAAAAAAGAACAGAGGAAATCGGTCTATCTTCAGTTATTAGAAATGGAAATGAAGGATAAAAACAGTGGATATAAGGTTAGAGTCAAATATCCCCTAATGGTTAGAAGAATAATTGAAAAAGGGAAATTTGATCCTAAGGAGTTATATTCTAAAAACTGGCATGGGGATATAGAATGAAACTAATAATTAAGATCTTCCCTCCTCATCGGCGGATAAAAATTTATCTGAATAACGGCAATATTTACGCGTCTTATCTGATCTCAAACATCCGTCTAATGCCGAGACAGACCTCCAGTTTACGGAGTTTGTCTGGAAAAATACCCAATATAGAGGGTGTTTTTTTATCCTTGACTAATCCTTGTTCTCATGCTAATATGGAGCGTTGTAGCTTGAGGAAGCTGCATATAAAGATATTTACAGAGTAACTTAAAATTAAAAACATATTAAACCTAATAAGGAGGAAAGAGAATGAATTGGCAAGATAATATAAGTGTTCCAATGCCCAAGATTTACGTTCCCGACAAGGACTTTATTGGGAAGCAGGTAGTCTTGCATATGTGTGAGTTCCACGAAGACTGTGAACCTGCTTCAGGATATACCAGAAAAGAAGTCAGTCTTACTGGTAATTGCAACTGCAAACTGAAAGGTAAGAACGTTACTATTACGGGGTTCAAGCAGACTCCGCGTGCCAGTTTCTACCGAAGCACTTGCTACACTATTGCAGAATCGAAAAACCTAATTCACGAGTTGGAGTTCTCTCCTGAGAAACAGGCAGAAATTTCAGGAATTACAACCGGCTATGTTATTGAAGGCAAATCGAAACTGTTCCTTACGGCAGGATTCAATTATGTCAAAAAGGACAAGACAGAAGATGGTTATGTCCACAATACAGGTGTGACCAAATCGTTATTGAAGTCAGAGTGGAAGCCTGGCTATGTTCCTGCCAAGGCATACCCAGCCGAATTTAATTGGAAGACAAAAGTTACCATGATTGTGGGAAAACCACTGTCTTGGAAACAGCTTTCAAAAAAGATTCTTGTGAAGTAAGATCGTCACCACGTTGACACAGAGGGATTTAGTTGCAGAAGCAATTGCAATTGAATCCCTCTTTTTATTTGCAATTTCCCAACAACGCTGTAGAATTAAATTCATAAATTTACGGAGAGGATAAAACCACGGGACATCTGTGTCCTGAACAAAAGGCATATGGCAACGGAACACGTACCGGGACATTAAAGGCTCAAAGAGCCCAATCCTGCCTCCGCGATAAGGGCAAGTTAAATTTAATGGTTTTTAATCCCTGCCTCTCTGTAATTCTAAAAGACCCAGCTAATATTAGTGAGTCTTTTTATGTTTTTAAAAAAAGCATATTCGAACGCATATGCGTTTGACGGGTTGACCAGCTTCGACGGCTAGGCGGACGACGGTACTATCATAATAATTGCTTACTTTTATATGGATAGTATAATGGAATAACTGTGCGGTGATTTTTAATGCAATAATTATGATCAAAGATCTTCTTAAGAATAAAAAATTTATCTGGATATTGGCAGCGATAGCGGCAATCATCCCACTTGAGATTCTCTCGCTGTTTTCCATCCATCTGCCGCTTTTAGTTGAATTGCCTGTATTTCTTCTGATTCTGCTGTTTTTCGGAAGGAGTGTTTTTGCAAGCGGGGCAAAAAGTTTGCTGAAACTTAATTTTTCAAACATCAATCTCTTAATGGCCATAGCGATTTTTGGAGCGGCGTATCTTGGCGAATTTGAAGAAGCGGCCATTATCGTCACTCTTTTTGCGCTTGGTGAATTTCTGGAAGAGTTTGGAATAAAAAGGAGCCGGTCCGCCCTGGAGAAACTGGTTCAGGGGGCACCGAAGAAGGCCGAAGTGAAGGGGAAAGGAAATATTCCTGTTGAAGGCATAAATGTCGGAGAAATTGTCATCATCAAGCCTGGAAGCGAGATTCCTTTGGATGGGGAAGTTATCAAAGGGAGTTCTTTGGTGGACGAGGCAATGATTACAGGAGAGCCTCTTCCAAAGAACAAATTTACAGGAGACGATGTTTATGCCGGAACTTTGAACAAACAGGGATATCTAGAGATCAAGGTCGGAAGAAAATCGGCTGACTCCACCCTGGCCAAGATCATTGAATTTACCTATAAGGCGGCGGAAAGGAAACTAGCATCCCAGAAATTCATTGAAAAATTCGCCAAATTTTATACACCGTCCATAATGGCTGTTTCTTTGGCGCTTGTTGTCATTCCGGTGTTTGTTATGGGAAAGCCGTTTAATATTTGGCTTACCCAGGCCTTGTCGCTTCTGATTATCTCCTGCCCCTGCGCCTTGGTAATCTCGACTCCGATTGCGGCTTTTTCCGCCATTGGGAACGCTTCCCAGAGAGGGGCATTGATAAAGGGGGGGAGGTTTATTGAGGAGATAGGAAAGGTAAAAGCGGTGGCGTTTGATAAGACAAGAACGCTTACAAAAGGGGATCTGATCGTGTCAGATATAATACCGTTTAACGGATTTACCCAAGAGGAAGTGATTTCCTGCGCCGCAGGAATGGAATATTTTTCCGAGCACCCAATCGCTAAGAGTATTATTAATGAAGCAAGGGAGAGGAACGCGGCTGCCCACAGTTTTAATAATTTCAAATCCGTCCGGGGCAAAGGCGTGACAGGCGAGTGCCTGATATGCTCTGACAGCCACCATTGCATGGGAAATATAAGTTTCATTACGGAAGAGCATAAGGCTGGGGAAGAAGTGTTGAATAGGGTCAGGGAGTTGGAGGCTCAGGGTAAAACAGCGGTGGTTATGAGCGACAGCAAAAAGATTAAAGGGATAATCGGCATTGTTGACGAAGTAAGGGAAGAAAGCAAAGAAATAATAGGCAGGCTTAAGCGTATGGATGTGGTTCCGATAATGCTTACGGGCGATAATAATTCTGCGGCAAAATTCGTTGCCCGGGAAGTTGGCATAGAAGTGGTGAGGGCGGAATTGCTTCCTATGGAAAAAGAAAGAGAGCTGAAAAATTTTATGCGGCGTTATGGCAACGTGGCAATGACCGGTGACGGAGTGAATGATGCCCCGGCGCTTGCCAGTTCTTCGGTAGGCATTGCTATGGGAGCGGTGGGATCCGATGCGGCGATAGAAAACGCCGACATCGCGCTTATGAATGATGATTTAAAAATGATTCCCTATCTTGTTGGTTTAGGGAAGGAAACCGCCAATAAAATAAAAGTGAATATTTTTTCATCCGTGTTGGTAAAAGCACTGTTTCTGGCGCTGGCAATCGGCGGAATGAGTAATCTTGCTATGGCGATATTTGCTGATACGGGGGTTGCGGTGCTGGTGATCATGAACAGCTTAAGTCTGTACGGATATTCGGGGAAAACTGGCGTAAAATGCAGTAATGCGGATATGCTCGCCATTGGTGATCCATGAAAAAGGAGTTGGCAAAAAATTATGATGCATAAAAAGACCCACACAGGGTCTTTTTATGTTTTGAAAAAATATATTATATCCCACCAAAACAGCCCCCATTCACCAAGAATTGCGGAGTATTTGAAGGGAATGCACAAAAATGCGCCTGTAATTATTCTACGGGCAACATAGTTGGCAGGCGATTAAATTCCTAGTATATTTAAGTTATGGATGCGACATGGAAACGTAAACGCCTCATACTTATAGTTGCAACTGCTTTGGTGGTGTTTTTTTATGCGCCCTTTTTTGCTTATGCTGATGACGATGATGATGCGGAAATACAAGAAGAAATTGATGATGCTAAATCAGACGGGGACAAAAAAGTATATATCAAGAGAGGAGTTTACAATGAGAATGTAAATGTCAAGGGCGGCATGCAATTAATTGGAAAAGACAGGAATGGAGTTGTGATTAGCGGCAAAGTAACGTTAGGAAACGGATCGAAACTAAGCAAGATTACTATCAGTAAGGGGTCCATTGAGATAAAAAACGGCGCCAGCGTAATTATTAGTAATGTTGTAATTAAGAATGCGCATCGCAATGCTATTGAAACAATAGGAATAGGAAAACTCATTCTTCGCGACTCAAAAATTTATAATTCGGGCGGCAAAGGAATGTACATCCAATATGGAAAGGATGTTGAAATAACCGGCAATGAAATATACAGCAATAGTGAAGAGGGAATTGACATTCGCTCTAATGTTGATGGTGTAATTAGCGGCAATGACATTCATGATAACGGGGAAGGCGGAATAGAAGTGATTCTGGGAGGCTCTGAGTTATCCATAAGCGGCAACACAATAAAAAGCAACAAAGCCAGTGGCATTGCCGCGCAGTATTATGAAATTGCAAGTGGATTGGGAGCGGTAAAAATAAAAAATAATAAGATAACCAAAAATGGAGGATATGGACTTACTTGCGGATTACCAAGCGGAGCAAAACAATTCGTGGCAACGTACTGGAGAAATTCAATAGAGCTTCAGGAAAATACATTTTCAGAGAACCACGGCGGAAATATTAACGGGGAATGTTATATCAGTGAAACGAGAATAGTTGAAAACAATGCTTCAACTCAAGAGAGGGTAGCTCAGAATAGCAATGATGGTAGTGATGATACGCAAGAGTCAGAAGAAGAGAAGCAAAGGGAAGAACAGGAGATAAAAAACAGCATTGATGAAATAGGTGCTGAATTTGCAGCGTCTCATGATAGAATTGAGGAAGTGATAAATAAAATTGAAAATGAAGATAGTCTTAAAGTGTTTTTCTTTGGCCACGATCAATCATATATTAACGCGCTGAAAAATGAAAAAGATAATATTAGCGGAAGCGTTGATAAGCTAAAAAAACTGCTGGAGCAGACCGAAGACGAAAACAATAAGTCTTTAGTGGATGATCTTATTAAAAAAATGGAACAGATAACTTCGGCTCAAGATAGGGTCGTGAATGAACAGGAGGGAAAATTTAACTTACGGTCATGGTTAAATATTTTTTTTGAAACTAATATAGTCTTCGGATAGGGCATTCCTGTACTCCCAAAAAAATTGTCAATCAAAAACACCCACAGCGGTGTTTTTTTTGATTGACAACTATAAGAATTTGTAATACTATCAGTTGTTAGTTCTTTCAAAAACCCTACAAGAAAATGGAGGATAATCATGATTGTTAATAACTGGAGAGATGTTATTTCTTCGCCGGTAATAGCGGGGGAAAATAAGAATTGGAATATTAAAGAATTAGAACGCATATTGCTGAACGCTATTGTAAGTTGCTCTACACACTGTTTGAAAAAAAATAACGGGTCAATTTGCACAACGCTTTCCGGCGGGCTGGATTCTTCATTTTGCCTGGAAGAGATAAGAAAATCTCTTGGTCCAGATGTTAAAATCCATACCTTTACGACAGGGGGGAATAAAAAACATCCGGATGTAATATCTGCCAGGAAAGTGTCTGGATTATTCAAAACTATTCACAATGAGTTTATTCCAACCCCTAGGCACATACAGAGAGCCAAGGAGGAATTGTTTGGAAAATGGAAAGATGAAGAAAGACGCCTGGGAAATGTAGCTGTATTTCTGACTTATAAACTCATAGCTTCTCTCGGATTCAAATGCGTCATTGCCCATGATGGAATTGACGAATTATTAGGCGGTTACTGGGAGCATCGCAAACACGAAAACGGTCAGGAGAAGATAGGAGCATTTAAAGATTTATGGGGAAAGCTGGAAAAGAATCATCTAATCCTTCTGGAAAGAAAAGCCAAGCATTTCGGCATGGAAGTCATCTTTCCATATCTGCAAAAGGAGGTGGTTGATTATATCGCCAGGATACCTGTTAATGATCGTACTTCCTTTGAGGTAAGTAAGATGCCATTAAGAGACATTGCAAAAAAATATCTTCCAAAGACTGTAATCGAGAGGAAAAAGAGGGGTTTTTGCGACGCTCTCGATAAAAAATAACTTTTAGCACCTCAAATATTTATATGTTTGAGGTGCTATTCTTTTTTTGCTATACTTGAAGCATATTTAAGTTACGATTATGCATAATGTTTTGTCCTTATTTCATCATATTCACCATGAAGGTGAAGATCATAAAGTGCACCACTGCGGAGGTAGGCACGTAAAAACAGATCCGCTAGTGGATTACACAATAGAGCATTGTTCTTGCGGAAAACACTCTATAAACAAAGAATACACAACGGGACATATAACCGATAATAACTTGGAATCCAAGGAGATTAAAGTTAGATTTGCTGAAAAATGTCCAAATGGCGGATGGCACATTGAAAGTGGAATTGCGGATAGATAGAATTTTATTATTTTTTTATAATGTAGCATAAGACACAATCTAATTTTTAATTAAAAAACTATGAAAATGAAAAAAGTATTCATCGTTGTTTCAATCGTTTTGGCAGTTCTTGTTGTGGCGGGATGCAAGCATGATAAAAAAACAGAAGAGGTTAAAAAACAAGAAACAGTAATGGACAAGGCTAAGTCAGCCGCGATGAATATTAAAGATGCGATTGCTGGTGGTAAGAGCATGGAATGTGAGGTGAAAGTCAGTTCGGAAGGAAATATGGTAATTTCAAAATTTTCCGTCCGGGGAGAAAAATCTCGATCTGAAATGGAGACCGGGGTAGGAAAGAGAATTACAATTTTCGATGGAAAAACAGTTCATAGCTGGAATGAGGCGACTAAAGAAGGAATCGTAAATGATTCTGACTGCCTCGAAGGATTGGAAACCAGCGTGCCGGAAGAAGATGATAATGATAATGACTATCCGACCTATAAATCATCCGAAGAGATTGCCGAGAATGCTCCGGAAACTGTTTGTCAGCCGGTCGGCTCTATTGATTTCTCAATTCCGACGGATGTAAACTTTATTGACCAGTGCGAAATGATAAAGCAAATGCAGGAAAGCCTCAAGAATCTTAATCCGCAAATGATGCCATAGTAAACCAATTTAGTATTTTGAAGTGTATAGATATACCTGCCTTTTCAGTAAGAGGGCGGAATAATGGTCGAGGTCTATGCAATAAAAAGCGTGAAATAATCTTTGTAAAAATATGCACAAGTTAACTTTTGTTATTCTCGTAATAGGAGGCATTAACTGGCTTCTTCTTGGATTAATCGGTTGGGAAGTCGGCCAACTATTCGGAGGATCTGGCGCTATCGTTTCGAAAATAATTTATATTATTATCGGACTGTCTGCTATCTACGAATTAGCAACTCATAAGAGCAACTGTAAAGTGTGTAGCGTAGGAGCAGGACCTGTTGAGGGATAGAAACTCGCATTGGTTAAAAATAGAGCAAAATCATCTTTTCATTGAAAAAACACTTTTTAATGTGTTTGTTTGTGTAGTATAATGAAAGCATCAATAATATATCCAAAAAATGCTCAAAACAAAAAAACTCTGTAAATCCGCCGGATGGCAGACACGGGGCAGGCAAAAGGGATTCACTCTTTTAGAAATACTGATTACTATATTAATTATTGGAATTGTTACAACGGCGATTATTGTTTATATTGCAGGAAGTGTAAAAAAGAATACGAGAGATAAGCAAAGGATGCAGGAACTAAATCAGATAGCAAAATTATTGGATATTTACTATATTGACAATGGTTGTTATCCAACAGAGGCAAGTGGTGGAAATGGAATAGTCGGTGAAGGAGCAGGTATAGATAGTGTCTTGTTTCCTGGTTATACATCCACTTCTCTCCCTCATGATCCATTAGGCCCTGGTGATGCGACATATCGTTATTACTATGATGGTAGGCATATTTGTGGGACATGGAAGGCAGCAATCTATGCCATAAAAATGGAAGACTCGAGCAATGCCGAGAGCGCCGGATGTACGGGCGGTGAGGGAAGAGAGGGGTTTAGTCCAGACGAGGGATACACCATTATCCTCGGAGACTCTTGCGGATAATATTTTTTAATTTAATTTCAAGGCCTGATTAATAGAAGTATTTTTTTAAGGGTGAATCTTATTCGCTCTTTTTTTATTTTCCCAATTTTGCTGATTTATGTTAAAATAAAAGTGTAAAATTTAATAAAAGTTATCTAGGAATTCATCCCCACACCAATTATGTTTTACGTGTATGTTCTAAAAAGCAAAAAAGACGATAATTTTTATATCGGATCAACCAATAATTTAAAAAAGCGTTTTACAGAACATAATTCTGGGGAAGTATCTTCAACTAAACTACGTAAACCATTTGATTTAGTGTATTATGAATCATATAAAGCAGAAAAGGACGCTCGAAAAAGAGAACATAATTTAAAATTAAGGAGCAGGGCATTCGCTCAATTAAAAAAGCGCATTCAAGAAAGTTTAAAATAATTTTTTAAACATAATTGGTGTGGGGATATATGGAAAATCAACCATACTTGTCGGTGATAGTCCCGGCCTATAAAGAAGGAGAAAGAATTGGCCGCAACTTGTTGGAAATTGAAAAATATCTTAGTCAGAAAAATTTTGATTATGAAGTTTTGGTAGTGGTGGACGGTTCTCCGGATAATACAGCTGAAATAGCCAGGAATTACTCTGCTCAAATAAGAAATCTGCGTGTAATTGATAATTCTGGAAATCATGGCAAGGGCTATGTGGTTCGGCAGGGACTCTTGGAGGCTAACGGAAAATTAAGACTCTTTATGGATGCTGACGGATCGACTTCAATAACTCATTTAGATAAGTTTCTTCCAGAATTTAAAAAAGGATATGATGTAGTTATAGGCTCTCGTGATGTTGAAGGTGCCTTTATTCAGATCCATCAGCCTAAACATCGTGAAATGATGGGTAATGTGGGAAACTGGCTAATCAGGATTGTTCTGGGCCTTTGGAAATATCCCGACACCCAATGTGGATTTAAAATGCTTACTAGTAAAGCTGCCGAAGAAATAGCAGGTAGAATGGTAGTGGATCGTTTTGGCTTTGACTTCGAATTAATTATTTTGGCAAAAAAACTCAGATTTAATATAAAGCAGATGCCAGTAAGATGGCTCAATGAAGAGGGTTCAACCGTAGGACTAACAGGTCCCAATGGATTTATCCAGGTTTTAATTGACTTGTTTAAAACTAAATTGCGCCTAATGACAGGAAAATACAATACTCGCCCTGTTAAATAAATTTTAAATTTTTTATTCAAATTAACATGCAGTATGTTTATGTCCTGAGAAGCCGGAAAGACAACAAGAATTATGTTGGTTATACTAAAAATTTAAAATTAAGATTTGAACATCACAATAAAGGGCTAGTGGCATCAACTAGAAATAGAAGACTGCTAAAGCTTGTTTATTATGAAGCTTGCATTAACCGGCAAGATGCTACTAAAGGGGAGAAGTATCTAAAAACAATTTACGGCAAAAGATACATAAAAAACAGGCTTAAATCTTATTTAACAGGGTAAAAAAACAAATATCAATGACGACGGAGTCAAAGACTAAAAGTAAAAATATATCGGAGCTAAGGCAGGATATAGTAACTGGAGACTGGGTGGTTATTGCGACTGGCAGAGCTAAGCGCCCAGAGGATTTTATTCAGTCCAAACGAGAAGCTAAAGAGAACGATATTGATAGTTGCGTTTTTTGCAATCCAGAAGAAACAGGACAAGAAAAAGATGTTCTAATTTATCGTACAGCGGATAAGAATTGGTCACTGCGGGTTTTTCCCAATAAATACCCAGCCTTCTCACGAGGGAAAGTCCCGTGTTCTCTAGAAGAGGGCCCCTACTTTGCCATGAGTGGCACCGGCTATCACGAAGTCGTAGTTACTCGCGATCATTATAATCAGATTGCTTTGATGGAAAAGATGGAAATAGCGGAAATTTTCGACGCCTATCAAGAGCGGTACTTGGATTTGATGAATAAAAAAACAGTGAACTATATCAGTGTTTTCCACAACCATGGAAACGAAGCGGGAGCGTCGATTGTTCATCCTCACTCGCAGATTATGGGCATTCCCGTTGTATCCCCGTATCTTAAGCTGGAGCTGGAAGGAGCGGAAAAATACTATCGCCACAGCCGCCATTGTGTTTATTGCGTTATGAGTGAATATGAGAGCCAAGCGCAGAAAAGAGTTGTATTTGAAAATGACAAATTCATTGCCTTTTGTCCCTTTGCCAGTCGAGCGGCTTTTGAAGTGTGGGTAATGCCCAAGAAGCACAGTCCCTACTATGAAAGAATTACTGACAAAGATAAGCCAGAATTAGCTGAAGTTTTTCAAAGAACAATGAGTTCTATTTATAATTCATTGGGTGACCCTGCTTATAATTTTTACATTCATACTTCTCCCTGCGACGGAAAAGATTATCCTCACTTTCACTGGCATATTGAGATTTTGCCCCATACGTCAACTTGGGCGGGGTTTGAATTACAAACTGGAATTGAAATTTCTACTATCCAGCCAGAAGCGGCGGCGAAACACTTAAGGAAACAAATTAAAACATAATTTATTTATTTTGCAATTAATTAAAGCATTAAAACTGTGAAAGAATCAAAAATGAAATCCATCTTGGCTAGCTCGAAAGGATTTACTCTCCTGGAAATAATAATTGTCGTGGGAATAATCGGTATCATTGCCACTATCATTATAATTACACTCTCGCAGTCGGCAAGAAAAAGAGCGAAAGAGAGTGCTTATGTAAGTTATGTTTCGCAAGTTTCAGACTTAGTTGAGGCTGCGATAGTATCAAAAGAACTCGATTCAATTACAGGATCCTATGGGTGCTTAGGAGATTATAGCGGAGACCTATGCTTTACAAGTCCAGACTTAACTAGTCCGACAATTTATGATATTCCACTTACAAAAATAGGTAACCTTCCGGAAGGACAACACTCTCCGGGCTCGTCTGGCTACGGTACCTATATGAGATCCCTGGCTAGTAGTGTTGAAGTGTATGCTGTTCTAGATGATTCAAAAATGTGCGATGACAACGCTTTTGGATGGAATAATGTGAATAATTTAACTATTTTCGGAAAGTATGTATGTTACACCGTCTTTAATAAACCATAAATCTAAATGCAAGACATAATTATTAGTTGGTTTACAAATTTTCCCGCGGAATTAGCGACGTTTTTAATGGCTATGGTTCCAGTGACGGAACTTCGCGCTTCAATTCCAGTTGCGATAGTAAGCTACAACATGGCGCCGTTCTGGGCATTTTTTTGGTCTGTTTTAGGAAATACACTGATGGGAATTGTTGTCGTTTTGATTTTAGAGCCAGTTACCGGGTTAATTATTAAGCGAGTAGGTTTTCTGAATAGTTTTTGGGAGAAGTATATTGAAAGAGTTCGCAGTAAAAATGAAAGGAAATTTGAAAGATGGGGTGCGGTCGCGCTTATTGCTTTCGTTGCTATCCCTCTGCCCATGACCGGAGCATTTACTGGAGGAGTAGCGGCGTCCATTTTTCAAGTTCCAGTTAAAACAGCGAGTGTTTTGTTGCTAATTGGATGCATAATCGCTGGCATAATTGTAACGGGCATCACCTTAGGATTTAATGGCTTATAATAAATGTCATTCCGGTCTACGAGCTGGAATCGCTGATGAGTAGATCCTGAATTAAATTCAGGATGACAGATAAAAATAACATGAAGAAATTAATAGTAGGCAATTTAAAAATGAACATACTTTCTCCGGCTGAACGCGAGAGGTATTTTAAATCTTTTAATAATGAACTTGGCAGGAAGTCTTTCAAAAAAGTTGAAATTATTATTTGCCCCCCGTTTATTCATTTGGAAAGTTTCGCAAGCAATCTGGGAAGTAAAACTGTTCACCCTGTTAAATCCGCTGAAGGCGGTGCAAAGCAATTTAACATGGTAAAGATCGGGGCGCAAGATATGCACTGGGAAGACAGGGGGTCGTACACAGGAGGAATTTCTCCGACGATGATAAAAAATACTGGAGCTGAATATGTCATAATTGGACACAGTGAGCGCCGTAAATATTTTGGAGAAACGAATGAAATAGTGAATCTAAAAATAAAATCCGCCCTAAAAAACAGGTTAACTCCTATTGTCTGCATTGGAGAAACTAAAGAGGAGAAAGAGATGGACATTACTATGGATATTATAATTCAACAAATTCGGGAAGGGCTATGTGATATTACTCGCACTCAGATGGATAAAATAATTTTCGCTTACGAGCCGGTCTGGGCGGTGGGAAGCGATGTAGTGCCATCTAGTGATGAGATAATGGGAGCAAGGCTTTTGATTAAAAAAATTCTTACTGAAAAATACGGGCATAAATATATTGAAAAGGTAAAAATTCTTTATGGCGGTTCAGTAAACTACAGAATAATTAAACAAGTTTGCATTGAGCCAGAGATGAGTGGAGTCTTAGTGGGAGGAGAGAGTTTGGTCCCGCACGATTTTATTAAAATAGCACAAGAAATAGATTCTAATTCATAATTCCAACTAATATGATTACCAATGTAAAAGAAATATTAACCAAGGCCAAAGAAGGCGGTTACGCTGTGGGGGCTTTTAATGCGATGAACTTAGAAACAACTCGGGCTATTGTTGAGGGAGCGCTGGAGATGCGGTCGCCTGTGATTATTCAAGTTACCGAAAAAACAATGGAATATGGAGGCGGAAGAGGGATGTATCACTTAATTAAAAACGACGCCGAATTTTATGCCCCGGATATCCCAATAGGGATGCACATTGATCACGGAAAGAGCTTTGAAGTAATACAAAGAGCAGCTAATATTGGCTATCCCTCCGTAATGTACGATGGCTCTAGAAATAAATATGCTGATAATTTAATGGTGACCAAAAAGGTGGTTGATTTTTGCCATGAGAAAGGAGTAGATGTTCAAGGAGAGTTAGGGAGCGTCCCTTATTTGGGAGAAATTCAGATAGAGGACATTGATTGGGATAAATATATGACTGATCCCGGTCAAGCAGAAGAGTTTGTCAAAAAAACAGGAATAGACGCGTTAGCGGTGGCTATTGGCAACGCTCACGGATTTTTTAAGGAAAGGAAAGAACCGGATTATGCTCGCTTGGAAATGATAAATAAAAATATAGGGAATATACCCATAATTCTCCATGGTGCTTCTGATTGGGAAAACGGGAGAGTGCAGGAGGTTATCAAGAGAGGAATAGCTTGTTTTAATATTGATACGGCTTTAAGATTAGCTTTTATAAATAATCTAGCCAGTGCTGTAAAAAATAAAAGTGAGATGTCTTATGACCCCAGAAATATTCTAGGGGACGCTAGGGATGCTGTCAAAGCGGTAGTTAAGGAAAAGATTAAGATTTTCGGGAGTGATGGAAAAGCTTGATGCTAATAGTCGCGAATGTTTAAGCAAGTTAATATAAATATTATTCAATAGCGAATGAATTCGAATATTTTTAATTCGAGCGCATTTGTTTTTTAATTAGTTACAATTTGCATTCAGGAAAATAAAAAGACCCTGAAAGAAATTATTTCCTTCAGGGTCTTGTGCTTCTTAAAACTCTTTTCTTTAGACTCGCATTGGAGCCGTCAGCTGACCAGGATATGTGCCATAAGCATAAATTACAAACACAGGAGTAAGACCAGGTTTTATGAGTTCCGCATAAGCTGGACCTCCCGGCAACATACCAGTTGCACTTTTCAAGAATCCTTTGCCGGCTATTCCCCCGTGATCCTTACATGCGAAGATGTCGTATATCTTCGGGACATGGCTTGTGCCCTGCAATATATCTGCAGTCTTATTTCCGGACAGATCTTCTGGCTGCATAACTATCAGCGCTTTCGTCTTAAACATTACTCCCTGGCCACTGGCTATAGTTAGGCCGGCCGGAGTTTTTAATGCTTCACCAAGTACATCTATTCCCTGATCCCTCTGCGCGATGGAGATTATAGTTGCGCCTGTTGCCTTACCTTTTTGCTCAAATGTTACTGCAATAATAGAAACATCCGCGAAGCCCGCCGCTCCATTTTTTTCTGTCATCTGGGCAAATGCGGTTCTTTCGTCAAAGCTGGCCGGTCCAGCCGTTAATACATCCGTCAGGTCGATTACTGTTGCCTGAAAAACTTTTTCACCGGTATCCATTGCTGCCATCTGGCCCGTTGCCATTGGCGGCGAGTGTACAAATACGAATCCAGCGATAAGTATCACCAGGAACACAATAAAAAGAATTGACGTCCTTTTCATGTGTATACCTCCTTATCTGGTTTCAGGTTAATAAGAAGCATCGCCTAAACTTTGTGCGATACCAACAAATGTAGCGACCTCTTTTTTGGTCGCCATTCAGCCTTCGTCACCTCCTTTTCCTTAAAGTTGTTGCTAAATTTTCAACAGACTACGCTTGAATAGCACAAGTCCACACTAATATGTCTTCAATATAGCATAAATACATAATAAGTCAATAAAATAGACACCTGTGGATAACTTTATACCAATAAAACGCGAATTAGGTCCCGAACGATGGTCCCATCGGATGTCTAAAAAATCAAATGCGTAAGTTCTAGTACTTATTTTATGAATATGTTACAATTAATCCAATCGTATTTTTTATTAGCAATTATTGGTGAGTAAACTCGTGTAGATTAGAGATTTATATCCTTATGTGCTTAGCTTTTCCAGGGAAAATCATATCTATTAGGGAGAGAACAGCAGTAGCTGATTTTTCCGGAATTCAGAAAGAAGTAAATGTTTCTCTTATTAATGCAAAAATCGGCGACTATGTTTTGGTGCATGCCGGTTTTGCCATCCAGAAAATAGGCAAAGAGGATGCTTTGGAAATTTTTAAGTTAACGAGAACACAAAAAGAGATAGTAAAAAAGATAGACGAGCTGGCTAAAGAAATAGGGAGAGGGGTCAATATTATGGAAGTTTGCGGAACGCACACGCAGGTGGTGAGTAGATACGGTATCAAGGAGTCGTTGCCGGAAAATATAAAATTAACCACCGGACCGGGATGTCCGGTTTGTGTTACTGACCAAGAGGATATTGATGCGATCGTGAGTTTGGCCTTGACTGGAATTCCGGTTGCGACCTACGGTGATGTGCTTCGGGTGCCGGGCTACTTTGGAAGCTTAGATAATGCCCGCGAAAAGGGAGCGAAAATTTTTTCTGTTTACTCGGTGGAGGAAACCCTAGAACTTCAAAAAAAATATCCCGATCTGGTTTTTTTTGGATTAGGGTTTGAAACTACAGCACCGATGACCGCTAGTGCTATACAGAAAGGATTAACTGTTTTTTCTTCCCATAAATTATTTATTCCGGCAATGAAAGCATTGCTGAAAATAGGAGAATTGAAAATAGATGGATTTATCAGTCCTGGACATGTTTCCACGGTTATCGGATTAAAGCCGTATAAAAACATGAAAGTATCACAGGTGGTTACAGGGTTTGAACCGGATGATATTCTACTCGCCGTTTATATGCTTCTTAAGCAAATTAAAGAAGGAAGAAAAGAAGCAGAAAATGAATATGTCAGATCTGTAAAAAAGGAAGGGAATCCCAAGGCCTATAAATCTATTTTTGAAGTATTTGATGTTGTTGATGGAAATTGGAGAGGATTCGGCGTTATTCCAAAATCGGGACTCAAAATAAAAAACAAATACAAAAAAATGGATGCCAGGACTAAATATAAAGATATTTTGTCTAAAGTTGATTTTTCTCATTCGCGAAAACCAACTGGTTGCCGATGCGGAGAAGTTATTAGGGGATTGATAACTTCCAAGCGATGTCCATTATTCAAGAAAATGTGTACACCGGAAAATCCATACGGACCTTGTATGGTTTCGACGGAAGGTGCCTGTAATGTAGAATATAAATATCTTCCTAAAACTCGGCTTTAGGATACAATATTAAGTATGAGAAAGATAAAGTTTTCAAATGGCGAATGTTACCATATTTTCAATCGCGGAGTTGATAAGCGGGAAGTTTTTTCTGATGTTCAAGATTATGAAAGATTTTTATTGTCCATGGATTTATTAAATGACGAAAATGACGGATTGATGTTAGAATGGAGAGATTATAAAAAAACTAATTCACAAGCTAAATTGAATGATTTCCTAAAACTCGGCTTTAGGAAACGGAGTCGGTTTGTAGAAATCACCGCATATTGTTTGAATCCCAATCATTATCATTTTATTTTAAAACAGATAAGAGATAAGGGCATCGAACAATTTATGCATAAAATTGGAATTAGCCACACAAAATATTTTAATGAGAAAAACGAAAGAAGCGGCGCTCTTTTCCAGGGGAAATTTAAGGCAGTGCACATTGATTCTAATGAATATTTATTATATCTCTCTGCTTACGTAAATAAAAATAATTTTATCCATGGTTATAATAAAAATGATAGTTGGCCATATTCAAGTCTGCATACTTATTTAGGCAACAGGAGTGACAAGTTGATAAGTAAAAATATAGTTTTAGGACAATTTAAAAATATTAGCGAGTATAAAGAATTTTTAAAAAATAGCGCTTCATATGTGATGGAAAATAAGGAGTTAGAAAAATATTTGATAGAGGAATAAACTTTTTTCCAAAACCGAGTTTTAGGAAGACAATATGATAAGTAAAAATAATCAAACAATCGAACTGGATCATGGAGGAGGAGGGTTTAAATCATGGGAATTACTCAGTGAGATTCGCGGAATTTTAAAATACAAGGGAAAATGGAAGAATTGCGAGGATGACGCAGCAATTTTCCAACTTGGAAGTCGAAATTCCAAGTCATCTAAATTGGTGTTTACTACCGACGCTTTTATAGTGGACCCGATATTTTTCCCGGGTGGGGATATCGGCAAGATTGCCATGTGCGGAACGATTAATGACCTTGCGGTTATGGGAGCTAAGCCGTTGGGAATTTCGTTAAGCATTGTAGTTGAAGAAGGTTTTCCAAAGGAAGATTTTATGAAAATCATTGCTTCAATAAACAAGGTGTCCAGGGAAGCGGACGTGCCAATTGCCACTGGCGACACAAAAGTCACCGAAAAAGGGAAAATAGACAAAATTGAAATCACCACTGCAGGCGTGGGACTGGCGAAAAAAATAATTCCCAATGACGGAATAAAATCAGGAGATATTATTATTTCTTCCGGAGATTTAGGCGAGCACGCAGTCGCGCTTTTATCAAAAAGATTTAATTACAAAACTAAAGTAAAAAGCGATTCTAAGTCGCTGAATAAAGAAATTGAAAAAATTGGAAAATATCTTAATGCCTGCAAAGATCCGACACGCGGAGGACTAGCGGCCAATCTAGTTGAAATGGCTCAGAAATCGAAAGTAAAAATAGTTTTAGAAGAATCCGCGTTGCCTTATAAAAAAGAAACCGTGGCCATATCTGAATTACTGGGAATTGATATCTTTTCATTGGCTTCGGAAGGAAGATTTATTGCTGCGGTATCATTAAGGAATGCTGGTAAAGTTTTAAAAGTTTTAAAAAAATATAATTCTAAAGCTGAAATTATCGGAAAAGCTGGAAAGGGAAAGGGTGTGTATCTAAGAACAAAATTAGGCAGTCTCCGTCCGATAGAAATGCCGAGAGGCAAATTAATCCCCAGAATTTGCTAGAAGATAATAAGTAGTTTGTCCGAAAGAAAGCCCGGCGTCACCGCGTGGGATTTTTTTATTAGTAATTACACCTTTGAATTCTAGGTAACTAGAAATAATTTTATTATTAGCCATGCCACCGGCAAAATATATATTTTTAGGATTTGTTTTTTTGGTAATCCCATATAATCCGTCAACAATATACTGTTGAGCTGTTGCGGCTAAGCGTTTTTTATCCTTGTGAATATTTTTTATTAAATATTTAAATAGTGGTGTTGTTTGAATAATGTTATTCTTTATCCCCGGTTTTATTTTATAAGGAATGGTTGAATTTTTTTCTAATAAGTCTATGGGGCCGTGCTTGTAGCTCCTTTTATTTTTAGAAAATCCTAACAATACCGAAGCAGCATCTAGGACTCGTCCCGTACTAGATGTTTCTTGGCAATTAAATTTTTGTTGCAATTGATTGTATAAAAGTTCAAATTGATTTTTGGTGTAGTATTTTTTTAAGTATTTAGAGACCCCGTCTTTCTCCAAAAAATTATTTAGTATACTCAGTAGCATGCGGGCTGGCTCGTTAACTGCTAAATCTCCGCCGATCATAACCTGATTTTCTAGGTGTCCAATTCTTTTTCTATCCTTAATTCTAAATATTTCTCCGCCCCAAATTTTTTCATCTAGCCCATATCCGGTTCCATCACAAGCGATACCCAGAGCAGTAGTTGGTAATTTATAGTTGTTAGCTTGTGTCATATTTTCTCCAATGGCAGAGAAAATATGTGCTAGATGATGCTGAATTTTGACATGTTTGGCCTTGAATTTTCTAGCTAATTTATTACCTAGTACAGTTGTTTTGTAAAGTGGGTGCAAGTCAGTTAGTACGACACCCGGATCAATTTTATTTTTTTTAAGGTGTTGCAAAACAGTTTTTTTAAATTTTTGGAAGTTTTTATTGTCCAGAAGGTCCCCGAAATTCTTTGAAAAATATATTTTTCCTTTTAAATAAATCGAAAAATTACCGACAGATTCCGGTCCCAATGCTAAAACAACTTCCTTGCTTTTTATTGGCACACTAAATACGTTCATTTGTTAGTAGTCTATCATAAAATATGGTAAAATATGAATCATGAAAGAAACAAAAACCAATCCAAAAATTGCTATTGTTAGTTTGACTTCCTGCGAAGGATGCCAGTTTGTTCTTCTGGATTTAGGAGAGAAGTTTTTGAGTTTAATGGACCAAGTGGAAATGGTTGATTTTAGATTATTGGAGGACGAAGAAGATAAAGGCGATCCGTTGGACATTGGAATCGTGGAAGGCAATCCGGTTACGGAGGACAATGTGAAAACTTTGAAAAGTCTTCGTGACAGGAGCAAGGTCCTGATTGTGCTGGGAAACTGCGCGGCTATGGGAGGAATACCGGAAGTTAAAAATTATCAGGAAGGAAAAGGTACTATCAAGCATGTTTACAAATATCTTCAGGGGATAACCAACCCGGAAATTAAGGAAGTGGATAATTTTGTAGAAGTGGATTTCACTTTCCCCGGGTGTCCAATTACCGGAGAAGAATTCTTATATTACTTTGAAAGAATCATTGAAACGGTTAAAAAAGGGAACTTGAGCGGATTGCCCGAAATTCCGGATCAACCTGTTTGCATTCAGTGCCGCAAATTGGGCAATCGTTGCTTATTATTAGATAAAAAACCTTGCTTCGGACCGATGATCTTGGGAGGATGCAATGCAGTCTGTCCGACTTCGCGGATGGTATGCCAGGGATGCCGCGGGTTGCGTCCCAAGGGAAACGTGGAAGCGATGAAACAGATGTTTAGAAAACAGGAAATGATGACTGACCAGGAATTCGAAGATACAACAGAGATTTATGGGTTAAGGGATAATATATCCGAATTAGAATCCAAATGATATCCGAATTAAATCCGAATAAAATGGTAAAAATTTTACACAAGGAACTCTCATATAAATTAAGCGGTATTTTGTTTAACGTACACAACAAACTAGGAAGATTCTGTAAACATAACCAATATTGCGGCGCATTTGAAAAACTTTTAAATGAAAATAGGGTAAAATATAAAAGAGAAATTGAGGTTCCAATATATTTCAATGATACTAAATTAACAGGAAATATATTAGATTTTTTAGTAGAGGATTTAATAATACTGGATGTTAAATGTAAAAAATCAATTACAACTAAAGATTACGTTCAAATGAAAAGATATTTAAGAGCAACAGGAAAAGAACTTGGGATAATAGTTAACTTTAGCGAAGAAAAATTAAAACCAAAGAGAATTTTACAAGATGTAAAAAATAATTCGGATATAATTCGAAATTAATTCGTATGAACATTAGGATAAATCACATAAATAAAATGGAAGGGCATGCCGGCTTTATGGCTAGCGTGATTAAGGGCGATGTGAAATCGGCTAAGCTGGAGGTGCATGAAGGAATTCGTCTGATCGAAGGAATTTTAATCGGGCGCTACTATAAAGATATGCCTATCATAGCGCAGAGAATCTGCGGAATTTGCCCGGTAGTGCATAATCTGACTTCCATTAAGGCCGTAGAAAATGCCATGGGAGTGAAAGTGACAAATGAAACGGTAAACCTTAGAAAACTTTTGGAATGGGGGCAGATTATCCATTCTCACGCGCTTCACCTCTTCTTTCTGTCGCTGGCTGATTTTTTAGACATTGAAAATGATCTAAATCTGGTAAAAAAATATCCAGAGGAAACTAAGAAAGCAATCAAGGTCCGTGAGTATGGAATGGCGATAGTAAAAATTGTAGGCGGCCGGGTAGTCCATCCGTTAACCAATGAAACCGGGGGATTCAAGAAGGTTCCCAAACTGGAAGATATCCAAAAACTAATTTCTCAAAGCGAAGAAGTTTTACCGGTTGCTCTGGAGCTGGGAGAATTTTTCAAAAAAATAAAGCTGCCTGATTTTTCCCGGGAATCCGAGTACGTGTGCCTGAATAAAGAGGGGGAGTATGCCATTTATGACGGTGATGTCATATCTAATAAGGGGCTTCATATCCCGGTTAAAAAATTTGAACAGAATTTTCAGGAACTTCAGCGTCCCCAGGAAATTATAAAAAGAGTGAAATCGGATAGCGAATCCAGCTATATGATTGGAGCCATTGCCAGGATAAATAATCAATCCAGGAAACTTGATACTGTCGCGGAAAAATATTTTGAGTCACTCGGCTATAAATTACCTGATTACAATCCTTTTCATAATATTCTTTACCAGATGGTTGAGGTAGTGCAAGCTGTTGAAGAATCACTGAAATTATTAAAAATTTTAGCCAACAGTCATTTAGAGAATGCTTTAACAAGAAATTATGAAATCAAGGGAGGTGAGGGAGTGGCGGCAGTGGAGGCCCCTCGAGGCACCTTGTATTACTATGTAGATATCGATGACAAGGGATATATCAAAAATTTGAACATTATTACTCCGACAGCTCAGTTCCTGTCTCATTTGGAAGATGATATTGCCGCCTATCTCCCTAGGATTTTTGACTTATCCGACAAAGAAAAAGAAAAAAAATTACGGGCGTTTATCCGGGCTTATGACCCGTGTATATCATGTGCCGTCCACTAAATGCTAATATTCGCGAATATTTGGGCGAGTTAAAGCTTCACTTCAAATTATAAAAATAACTATATGCCATTCTTCTCACGATCGCCCGCCCGCCTCGCCTGAGCGAAGCGATGGCGGGCAGGTAGCTTATTGTCGTAATGTGTTTCAAGTTTGTAGTTAATCGAAGCATTATGGGGTAATTTTAACGGCTCACCCATGTGAGCCATTAAATTTGCCATATTTAAGCCAAAAACTGACTATTGACTTTTTCTGCATTTTGGTATATAATGGAGCATCGTCTTTAAAGTAGGCGATTGCAGTTTAAAAAATCAAAATCCTATTTTATAGGAGAAAGCAAATATAATTCAAATGGCACACGTGCCGAAAAGGAGGAAGACATGTCTTCTTACAAGGAAGGACAGATTAACCAGCTTGCAAATGCACTTGAGGCCGCAAAATTCACACCCGGCGACATCACGAAACTCGGGCAATTCAAAGAACTCTCCGACATTCGCGGACTTTTTCACGGAACTCACGAAATCAAGCAAGTCAAGCACCTGATTGACTGTAACGTTGAACCTTTCATCCCCGATGGATGGAAAGTCGAAGAACATCGCAAGGGTGGGCAACTGGAGTGGAATGCCGAAAAGATAAGCCTTTATCTGTCAGAGAATCAAAAAGACGGCAACTATACTGAAGGTAACAAGCTTCGTAAGGAGCTGGAAAATAAGCCCGTTCTCAACGCCAATGTTCTGGATTATCTCCTGAAGAACCCGCATCTCATACCTGAGGAGTGGAAAAGCAAGTATGTATTCTTCTGGGGAACCGCTTACCGCCACTCTGATGGCGACCTCGTTGTCCGTTACCTCTACTGGGACGGTGGCAAGTGGGACTGGAACTACAGCTGGCTCGACAATGACTTCAACGACAACAACCCTGCTGTTGTGCTCGAAACTCTCTTCATTTCTCTCCCATTATTTTTTGTCGGGAGAGTTTTGTTTTGAAAGCTGTCCGTTCCATCCGCCAAGCATTTTACCTATTTCGCTCAATTTTTCCGAAAGCAGAACGTATTTTTTGTTATTCAAAGATTTTGTTTCCCAGAGAATCATCAGAAATATCTTCAAAGTGTCGGTTTTCCTGATAGCCAGTCTGATATAGGGCAATTTTTCCTCATGTTTCAAAAAATGGCTAAAGGATTTAATCCCAGAAGTTAAAAATTTTCTTTATAAAAAGCTGAAGTTAGAACTTCACCCCGACAAACTTTTCATCAAAACATTGAACTCCGGGGTGGATTTTCTCGGCTGGGTAAATTTTCCTGACCACAGAGTTTTACGAACGGCAACGAAGCGAAGGATGTTTAAGAAAATCGAGGAAAGTCCGAACCCGGAAACGCTTAATTCGTATTTGGGGTTATTAAAGCACGGTAACACCAGAAAGCTTCGGTCGGCTATTTCTAATAAGCCTGTTTATAGGTTATAATAATGGCATGCATGATTTTTTATTGGCTAAACAAATTGTAGATGAGGTAGTGAAAATAGCTAAAAAGAGAAATCTTAGCAATATTAAAAAGGTTAATCTTGAAATTGGAAGCATTACACTATCTCACGATGACTTACCGGAACCCTCCCGCAATGCTTCGCATAATGAGGCGGGCAGGCATACAGAAGATATAAGCTTAGAGAATTTGGAATTTGGACTGAATAATATAGCCAGTAACACCGTATTGAAAAATACAGAGTTTACTCTGGAGAAAATGAAGGGGGCTAATTGGAAAATAACTAATATTGAGGTAGAATAAAGGCATAAATATAGATATGACTCCCGCACCAAATTCTCCCACCATGGCGGGACCCCGCCAGAGGCGGTGGCGAAAAAATATAAGTTTTTCCACGGAATCGCCTGCGGCTTGGTTTTAATCAAAATAAAATTTAAACAGCGAATTGGTGCGGGATGCTCATTTTTGTTCCTGCTCGCTTCGCTCACAGATAAAAATGGCAAAGATAGCAATTAACGGCTTTGGCCGGATAGGGAGGGCAGCGTTTAAAATCGCGCTTACTAAAAAAAATTTGCAGGTCGTAGCGATTAATGACTTGACTGATGCGGGAACATTAGCGCATCTTTTGCAATATGACACAGCTTACGGGAGATATAACAAAAAAGCCGGGTCAGCTGAAGGAAAAATAATAATTGATGGGAGAGAGTTTCCTATTTATGCCGAGCCGGAACCGGCCAAGCTTCCCTGGAAGGACTTGAAGGTGGATGCGGTTTTGGAATGTACTGGGCGTTTTGTTAATGATGGCGCTGCCAGGGCCCACATTGAAGCCGGTGCTAAAAAAGTTATAATTTCCGCGCCAGCCAAGGGAGAAGGGGGCGTACGAACATATTTACTGGGAGTCAATGAAGGTGAATATTCAAATGATGATGTGATTTCTAATGCGTCTTGCACGACAAATTGCATCGCCCCAGTCGCCCAGATTATGAATGATAATTTTGGAGTAGAGAAAGCTATGATGACCGCCATTCATTCTTATACGGCTGACCAGAATTTGCAGGACGGGCCGCATCGTGATCTTCGCCGGGCCCGGGCAGCGGCTCAGAATATTGTTCCTACCACCACCGGAGCGGCAATCGCTACCACCAAAACCATGCCCGATCTGGAAGGAAAATTTGACGGCATGGCTATCCGCGTTCCGACCATTGTGGTGTCGCTTTCTGATTTCACATTTCTTCTCAAAAAAAATACTACCATTGAAGAAGTAAATGAAGTCTTGACCAAAGCTTCCCAAAATTCCAGATATAAAAATGTTCTGGAGATTACCAATGAGCCTATTGTATCCTCTGACATAATCGGAAATTCAAAATCTAGCATTGTGGACCTGTCCCTTACAAAAGTAGTAGGGGGAAATATGGTTAAAGTAGTGGCTTGGTATGATAATGAATGGGGATATGCCAACAGGTTGGTTGAAATGACGGAGCTGGTGAGTAAACAGAGTTGACAACCGCTTTATATTCTGCTGCACTACCGAGTTGGCAAACTTTTAATATTTTGTTAACATCTCAGTATAAAATGTTTCTTTTATAAACAAAGGTAAATCTCCCGAGCTGTTTTCGGGGAAAGGAGAACTAGACAATATATGACCTGCCACTGCACACACAAGCAGTATCCGTAGTACCCTCGACCTTCCCGGTCGAGGAAAAAAGCGGAAATGTCCCTCGGATACCTAAATACATTAGGTCAATCAGGGAAATGATCTATGATCCCGCTTATCCTGTATCCCATGCCACATTT
>BDTH01000023.1 GCA_002923195.1 bacterium BMS3Abin15 | reverse complement strand
AGGTTATTATTCCGACAGTATTTTTCATGTCGTGAAAATATTTGTTATTTTCGTCTGTTTTTTGTGTATACCAGCATTTTTTAGCTGCATCGTTTTGAATATAACCTTTCTTAAGGTAATTGCTTGCGTGTGCTTCTAATATTAAAACACATGATAATAATATGAAAACAAAGACAAATCGACAGTGCAAAAACAATCTCATAATCTTCCTCCTTTTTTTTCAGATAACGATGAGATGAGGGGTGCAGACCTGTAGGACATTGATGGCTTGAAAGATAATTCGCTAAACATAAAACATTCAAAAGCAAAAAAGTCACCGCTGGTCTGCATCCCTCTCCATCGTCTTGTTATCCAATCTTTAATTTCTTTAAATTCGCTCCTATAGAGTAAGCTTGCTCAAGATGTTCTGGCTTGTCCAAAACTGACCCCTTCGCCATAATATCATTAAAAAAGAACATATCTACAATTTTTACGCCAAGACAGTTGAAAAGCCGTTTGTAAAAATCTACTAACACTTCAGATTCAGAATTTATGTCTTTTTGATTCATGGGCGTTACAATTATAGCTTTCTTGCCCGCAATTAAACTTTTGTTATGGGGATGATAATAAAAGAAAAGCCTGTCAAGAAATGTCTTCATTAATCCTGTGACAACACACCAATATAATGGAGAAGCAAATATAATCAATTCGGTTTTATTTATGTTGTTACGAATTTCAGTCATATCATCCTCAAAAAAACACTTGGAATCCTTAAGACACGTATAGCAGCCAATACAATTAGAGATATTCTTATTTCTCAGTTCAATAATCGCTGGCTTGAAGTTATTACTTTTAGCACTCTCAATAATCCTGCTGATAATAATATCTGTATTTCCATTTTTCCGGGTGGCTCCATTGATAATTAAAATCGATTCAGACATTTAATTGCCTTTTTTTCTTCATGGATAACGCAGAGTTGAGTGACGAGTACCACTGCAGCATAAAACCATGCCTGAAACTGATTTGCAAACCTCAAAACATTGCAACCTAAAAAAGCGACCTGTGGTACTCGTTCAATCTCCAACGACTTGTTATACAATCTTCTTTTTATCGTTGCTTTCGTGGCATAGGCGAGTCAATCCCATGAAGAAAATGGTTAATTGAGTATCCTATCCCAATTACCCATTGCATAAAAATTACTTGATGTTCAGGGCTATTTCTATATTTAATGAATCCATCTTTGGTTAACTTCTCATTGTAAAGAGGCATTCCTTTAGGTTCCATTGTAAAATCATCTGGTATACCATCTAAATTATGGTCACGAATTATAATTGTAGGATTTTTTTCGCTTGGTTCCGTATTGCCAGTTTTTGGATCAACTGAAACTATAGCTTCTTTGGGAAGTATACTTTTAAAAATCATGCCTTTCTTTGGCATTTTTAATATCTCATATTTTCCCTGTGCACTCAAATTAGGACCAGTTTTATATGTAGTTGTTAAAGTATAATTATTTGCATTTTCAACTGCCTTGATAAGTAATGGATATTCAGAGAGCCACCATATTGAATTTGCATGTGAAACACTTGTCAAAAGAATTAGTGACAAACAAATAAAACTCATTGTTATCATCCTTGTGACCATTTATAACTCCTTTCCGTGTTAGGCAAACTAATGAATTTAATCACCTGCTATCGCTGAGCCTATCGGAGGGGTCAGATCTTTCATCGTGACAATCTCCCTTCTATTCGGCCTACAATATGTTTTAGTTTTTTATCTTTTTTTAGCATATCCCGTAATCTTTTTCGACCCTGACTTACTGTGCTGTAATCAACCTCCAGCAACCTTCCAATTTCCGCTCCCTTGATTCCTCCTGCCCTGTAAAGTAAATCCATTAGAACATTCCTCTCAATACCTTTTGACTTCTTTATCCCATCCAGGTCTTTCCCAGTCTCTTCCTGAATTGCATCAATTATTTCATCTTTCACCCGCAGTCCATGAAGTTTCCTTAATGATGGTTGCTCTCTCATATCAGGTTTCTTTTTCAGATATTTGTCTAAAACTTTCTCTATAAAATTCTCTTTGCCTATTATGCTCTGGCCTACTATTATATCTTTCACATCCATCTGACCTGAAGCATCTATGCTTATAATATCAGAGTACGCCCGCCTTCCCTTCTCATTGTCACCGCCATACTCTTCCAGCACAAGATTATAATCAATAAACTCCTGCTTTCCCCTTTTGTCAATATATCCCGGAAGACTGCTCCATTTGTATTTTTTTAGATACTTCATCTTTTCTTTGTAAGGCATTTTCTTTATGCCCTTTATTTTGACAGGATTTAGATGTATGTATCTGGACAACATCGTCAAATATGTATCTTTGTCAACCAATATACCCTTAAATCTTCCTTGATATAAGTGACCTCCTTTTTTGTGTCTGCGGTTATAGTGACTTGTGTACCGCATGTTGAAATGACGCATGTATTCACTAAGATTGCCTTTCGGGGTTTCAATTAATAAATGGTAATGATTGCTCATCAATACATAGCTGTAGATTATTATGCTATGTATGTTTTGTGATTCACTCAGGATTTCGAGGAATGAGTTCCTGTCTTTGTCGTCTTTGTATATGTCTGTTTTTGCATTGCCACGGCAGGTTATATGATATACTGCGCCAGGATACTGTATCCGCAACGGTCTTGCCATTTTCAACATGCCCCCTTTTTTTATAATTTAATCTGTTGCGAATAAATCATTAACATTTGTCACGATGAAAGATCTGACCCCATTCGGTACTGCTTTTCGCAGGACCCAATATGAATGGGTATGCCGGGAATATTTATCCATTGGATCCATAGATTAGACAGCTAGTTATTACATCGCAAACGGCGGCATTCATAGATGTCATTTATTTTATACTGAGTGAAAATCGTTTTTATTTCGTCTTTTGATATTATTTCGCCAATTTCCTCTTTCTCTAAAGATTCCACTAGTTGTTGGTTGCCTAAGTCCACCATAAAAACACGTATTGGATCATTCCTTTTTTTCATTTCGAATACTGTGTCAATTTCAAATTTAATTATTGGATTTTCTTGACTGTAATCATTTGAAGCAAGAAACACAACCGCACAAGCTTCAGAGAGTCTGTCTTTAATAAATTTCTCTTCATTATCAAAAGTCTTTACTTTACCGAAGCGATATTCCCAAACTTCACAGTCGTGCCTGTAGGCATAATAACAAGCGCCTTCAAGATACATATGGCTTTCAGGTGATTTTAGAGAATGCAGGATTACGACTCTTCTTGGGCGGAGTTTTTTCTCCCATATATTTTTCCGAACCATAAGATTGAGTTGCTCAAGCATTACGAAGTGATATTCTTGAGTATGTTTATCCATCTTTTTGGAATAGAATTCTACACATTTATCATATTCTTTTCTTGATTTTATTTCTAATTCACGGAAGTCGCCGACAGGCATATCAGGCACAAATTTTTCTTTGTACGCATTTCCAAGTGCCATTGTAGAGTAAATACTTTTTATATCAATACGCTTCTCATTAAATAGACGGATTGCACTGTTATAGTCCTTGAAAGATTTGTTAGCGTACTCCTCTTGAACTTTCTTGTGAACTACATAATCATCGAGATATAAATTGATATAACAATCTCCGCGTTCCTTAAATCTATTAGCCAAGTGTTCTATATCAAGTGAATATGAAGAGCGCATGGCCTGCAATTTATCAATTTTATTGGTTGCTCTTTCAATTGCTGTTTTCCAATTGTCGATTCCCACAACGTGTCCTTTCTAATTAATATATTTCAAGATACTTAACGCTGTGAACTCACGGGGTTGCGGACTAGTTTTCCACCAATCCTTGCGGAGATTTGTTATGGATTTTAATCTATCCACCTTCATCGGCCAATTATCATGATATATGCTGCAATCACATTTGCATAAGGCAGTTTTGATCTTAAAGGGATAGATTTATTTACTCCCTCCAACAGATCGAGCAAAGATATCTCTCTGCCGTATTCTTTTCTTAAGATTTCTTGTGATTTGACAGTCATATCACCGATGCGCTCTTTGGGTTCATCTGTTTTCTTCTCGAGAGAGTTAAGTAAATATCTATAGCGAGCAACCTTGGTTTTATTCGGGTAATTCCCATCGATAAGAGCCATTTTTTCTTCGACTGTATTTTGACTGAGGCCGATTTGGTAAAAGACCAGCGCGAAAGAAACTGTCAAAATGAAAATTAAGATTGTTTTGGATATTGTCTTCATTAGACCACCTCTCTTAAATTTATTTATATGCGTAACGGCAAACATCAATCGACCCTGAAAAGCGCGTCGTAGCAGGGGTCTGATGGATGCACTTGTTAGCCGTTTATTGCTAGTGAATTTTTTGCTAATGCACCACATGATGGGCATTTGTATTTTCTCCAGCCCCAAGCCCAAAAAATAAGCCCTGGCAGAACATAAAAGAGCAAACCAAGAATGATGATGAATTGAGGGAAGTTATAGTTTCTTAACCAAGTCTTCATTTGGCCAATATACCCGCATTGATGACACTTCCTATCATTCGTACTCGGTTTTTTTATACTATGTTTATCAAGCATTTCTCCGCAATGTTTGCATTTAATAGCCTCTTCTTGGATTTCTTCTGCACAGTAGGGACATTTTCTCATTTTTTATCCTCTTCAGTTTTTACGGCTACGATCAGGATCATCGTTGCGCACCATTTAGTTTACTTGAAAGCAAAATGATGATTCGCAGACCTTAAAACCAGCAAGAGCAAAAAAACTCCTGCTGGTTCGCATTAACTCCACCAGATTTGTTTAATCCCCTTATGCGCTCTTGGTCTCACTTGCTTGTTTTACATGCCCGAGTACAGACATTGCTGTTGCAACCATAGATGAAATATCCCCCATGTTTGAAGGTATTATCATGGTATTATTCTCTTTGGCCAGCTTTCCAAATTCTGCTATATATTTTTCAGCGACTCTTAAATTCGCGGCTGTTTCTCCACCGGTCAAGCTTAAAGAGCTGGCAATTTTCTTAATGCCTTCTGCTGTTGCATACGCTACCAGTTCAATTTCTTTTGCCTGTCCCTCGGCTTCATTGATGCGCTTCTGTTTCTCACCCTCTGATACCTCTATAGCCTCTCTCTTTAATCCTTCTGCTCTGTTTATTCTTGATTGTCTGTCACCCTCAGATATTGCAACTGCAGCACGTTTCTCTCTCTCGGCCCTCATCTGCTTTTCCATAGCTTCCATGACAGTTTTTGGGGGCGTAATATCTTTAATTTCATAGCGTAATACCTTAACACCCCAATTTTGGGACGCTTCGTCAATAGCTGCCACGACCTGTTGATTCAAGCTCTCACGTTCTTCAAAGGTTCTATCAAGCTCAATTTTCCCTATAACCGAACGGAGAGAAGTCTGAGCGAGCTGACTTGCAGCTAATCTATAATTATCAATGCCGTATGCTGACAACTTGCTGTCGATCACCTGTAAATACAGAACTCCATCAACTGAAACGGATACGTTATCGGTTGTTATGCAATCTTGAGATTCAATATCCATTACTTCTTCTTTCAGAGAACGTTTGTAGGCTACTCTATCAAGGAACGGGATAAGAATATGAAAACCAGCTCCCAGCGATTGACTGTATTTGCCGAGTCGTTCAATAATATATTCTGATCTTTGCGGTACAATAACAGCTGTTTTAATCAATAAGACGATAACAATGACAGCCAGGACGGCTGCAACAACTAATGAAGTGTTCATTTTTCCTCCTTTACCAGTTTAACTTTAAATGTTAAGCCATCTTCAGATTCTTGGCTTTCTATTAATGCAGGCTGACCTTCTTCTATCTCTTCATCTGCAATAGCCCTCCAGAAACTTCCCATAACTTTTATTTCTCCAGGCACAGTAGGGAATATTTTTTTTGTCACGGTGGCCGTTTTCCCTATTTTTGAATCTGCATACTTATCATCAATGATATCCCGGGTTTGTCCCTTAAAAACTCTCATACTGTATTTCCGGAGGGTAAAGAGCAGGATTAACGATGAAACAATAAAAATTACTATTTGATTAGTTAAATCAATATCTAACTGCCATACAATTATTGCGACAATCCAACATCCAGCTGTAAAGAATATTAATATAAATCCTGGCAACGTTAATTCAGCAATTAAAAAAGCAACTCCAACAAAAAACCATATTAATGATGTTGAAAGGGTCATATTATCCTCCGAGATTCATTGTTATTTTAGTCTTTTATAGCACAATGCCCCAATCAGTCAACACTATTAGCTGCATTTGCTTGTTAGGTATTCTCTCTACAAAAGTTGCTTTTACTCTTGCTGAGTCCTTCAACAAATTCAGAGCAACATACCTTTTATAGCACAATAATACGCGTTTGATAAATCAATAAGTTTAATAGGTCGGATTAATATATTTAATACTTATGGAATGATGAAAATAGAGAACAGAAATGACAATATACCCTCCACCATGCCATCATGCCAAACAGACTGGCAGACAAGAACAGACTGGCAGGCAGGCATGAACTGGTCTACGACTCATAGAGCGGGCAAGCAGCACAAATTCACTGGCTGATTCAGCAGTTATCAGGTGCTTTGCCATTGTCCCGGCTTTAATTTGTAATGTTGCGGGGAAATCAGTATAATTCTTCAAGATTAATTTAGCGGAAGGGGAAAAATGGTGGGCAGTCGCAGAATCGAACTGCGGACACGAGGCTTTTCAGGCCTCTGCTCTACCGACTGAGCTAACTGCCCTGTTTAAAAACCAGATAGAACTATAACCCATATTTTTTTTTGTTGTCAAGGGAGATCTCTGATAAGAATCTCCAAGGCATGATAAAATCTGTGTGATCAGGAATTCACGGTTAAAAATCCTATGATAAAAAAGTCCGATATAGCGCT
>BDTH01000022.1 GCA_002923195.1 bacterium BMS3Abin15 | reverse complement strand
CAACAATGAACGTGCGCAGTGGAGCAGAAACAAAATGACCCCTGTTGAATACAGGGATCATTTATTCGCTCTTGCTGTCGCTTAGCTGTTTTTTTATCTGTGTCTACTAAATGGGGTACACTTCAATGCGGGGTGTTTTGTATTATTTATTTTTTCCTTTCAAAAGGGATAGTGAAATAAAAAGTAGTGCCTTTTCCCTCTTTTGATTCAAACCAAATTTTTCCCTTGTGAGCCTCAATAATATTTTTAGCAATATGGAGTCCTAATCCGGTTCCGTCAGTCTGCACTTTTATTGCTCTCGCGCTTCTGAAAAAACGAGTGAATACTTTGTTGGTCTCTTTTTCAGAAATTCCAATTCCATTATCCTTCACCGCTACCCTTACATGATCGTCGCGATTCTCTATTGTTATTTCCACTCTTTCATATTCAGGAGTGTAATTCAAGGCATTTTCAATCAGGATGCTAACAGCTATATTAATTTTCACTGGATCAATCTCTATGTTTGGAATGCCCGTTTTCGATTTATTTAAATATAGCCCTATTTTTTTCTTTTCGGCGACGGAGGAAAAATCTTTTACAGCATTCCTGATAATTTTTTCAATGGAACATTCTTTAAAATTGTATACTAAATTGCCACTTTTAGCTTTTCCTGTTTCCAAAAGACTGTTTATAATTTTTATAATTTTCTCGTTTGATTCATTGCTTTTAATTAGTATTTCCTTTTTTTCTGGCGTTATGAATGTTGATTCATCGTTAATAATGAATCCGAGAGCCCATTTTATTTCTGAAAGAGGAGTTCTTAGCTGATGAGCGGCTATATTTATAAATTCCGACTTTAATTCATCAAGTTGTTGTAGGCGTTCGTTGGCTTCTTCTAATTCCTTATTCAGTCTAATTATTTCATTGTGTTTCTTTATTGCTTCGCCTCCCCATCTTGAGGTTATAAAAAAAACAGCTACTACGGTGGCCATCCAGATTAAGAATATTGGAAAAGTAACAAGCATTCCTTTTCTTGGCATATCAAATACATAAAATGTACATACAGCACCAAGGCTATGCATGGTTACTAGCCATCCTATCAAGATAGGCACAATAAGCTTACCAAATACCAGATGCCTGGTTTTTTTATAAAGCTGGGCGGATTTATAAATTAAAACAATAGTGCTTAAACTTAAAACAACCCATCCAAAAGTATAAACGACAGTGCGCAGAAGAATAACTTTTTCGTCAAATAAAAAAGAAAAAATATCACTCATAACCTAAGTTTAATAAAAAAATAAAAAATAAGCAATTAACCCCGCACTAACTTTTCACTAGCGCTAAAAGCGCTAATTTAGACAAAGTCCGGTGAAAAGTTAGTGCGGGGTTAAAAGATAGTTTTGCCTGCCTCCGTTAGAAATTCATACGAGTCAGCAGGACACACTTAAATTATAAGGCGTATTTCATCAAGCAATAGTGGTCGCTTTTTCTAATGGGGTCAAATATGTATTTATTTACCCCCACACCTATGCATAGGTGTGGGGGTGTACACGACTTGATATCTATTATAAGATTTAATTATGCCCAATCCCCGCACTAAATTCTCCCGCTATGGCGGGATCCCGCCAGAGGCGGTGGCGAAAAAATATAAGTTTTACCATGGAATCGCCTCGCCTCGATAAGACTCGGTCGAAGCGGGCTGCGGCTTAGTCTGAATTAATAATAAGTTAATGCATAGAATTGGTGCGGGATACTCATTTTTGCCCGCCTCGACTCGCGGAGACGCTTGTCGAAGGCGAGGCTGGGTAGCTACTCGCTTCGCTCTAGGAAAAAATGGCAAAGAAAAAAAGAGTAATCGTGGCAATGTCATCCGGTGTTGATTCATCGGTGGCGGCAGTTTTGCTTAAAAAACAAGGATATGATGTCGTTGGCGTCTTTATGCATTTTTGGAAAGAGCCTGCCTCATCGGCAGACGGGCCGAACCAAAGCGAGTTAGTGGAAAATAAATGCTGCTCTCTGGAAGCTCAGGAAGACGCCAGGAAAGTGGCGCAAATCTTAAATATTCCTCTTTACACAGCCAATGTGGCCAAGGAATTCAAGAAGGAGGTCGTAGATTACTATTTGAATGAGCTTAAATCCGGCCGAACGCCTAATCCTTGCGTGGCTTGTAATAAGCACATCAAGTTTAATTTCCTTTTCAAAAAAATGTTGGAGATGAAAGCTGACTTTATTGCCTCTGGACACTATGCGCAAGTGCGCGAAAGCAGAAATCAAAAATCAAAAAGCAAAAAGCAAGTTTATCGATTATTCCAGGGCAAGGACAGCAAAAAGGATCAGAGCTATTTTTTATACAATTTAAATCAAAAACAGCTAAAAAGAATTATTTTCCCAATAGGGAAATATAAGAAACCAGAAATAAGAAAAATTGCTAGAAAAGCCAACCTCCCTATTTTTAATAAGGACGAATCGCAGGGGATTTGTTTTGCTCCGGAAAAATACCCGACAGATTTTATTAAAAGAAATTTAAAAATGAAAAAAGGGAAGACCATGGATACAGACGGAAATATCATTGGAACTCACGAGGGGCTGGCTATTTATACGATCGGGCAGAGAAGAGGAATAAATATTGGAGGCGGTGGACCGTATTATGTCGTAGATAAAGATATTAAGAAGGACTTGCTTATTGTCACCAACAAGGAAAAAGAAGCTAAACTTTATAAAAAGGAAGTGACGGTTGAAAATGTGAATTGGGTCGTGAAAAACCCTGCCCGCAATGCTGCGCAAAGCGTGGCAGGCGGGACGAAATTTCCCCTTAAAACTAACATGAAAATACGCTATCGGAAGCCGGCTGTCCGTGCTATAATAAAATCGAAAAAAGGCAATAAGTACAGGATTGAATTCAAGGAATTGCAAAAAGCGGTTACTCCTGGACAATCAGCGGTGTTTTATTCCAACAAAGGAGAAATTTTAGGGGGAGGAATAATAGCAGGATAAGAAATCAAAAATAAAAAAGTAAAAGTTAGACACATGATTTTATTTTGGATTATTGTTTTTGTAGTTTCAATGATAGTTATGGTCAAGGGAGCTGACTGGCTCTTGAGCAGTTCGGAGAAAATTGGTTTAGTAATAGGACTTTCTCCCTTTATAGCCGGCGTGTTAATTGTCGGCATCGGAACGTCTTTTCCCGAATTAATTGTATCGTTAGTGGCTGCATTTAAAGACGTAACGGAGATTATCACTGCTAATGCAGTTGGTTCCAATATTTCTAACATCCTATTGATAATTGGAACAGCGGCGGTTGTGGGTAAACGATTAGTGGTTACGAAGAGTCTGATAGACTTGGATTTGCCGATGTTGGCAAGTCGGTACCGTTCTTTTTTTGGGGGTTATATGGGATAAACAGATAACCCAGATAGAGGGCGGATTACTTGTGGTTTCATATCTTATATATCTTCTTTATACGGTAATGCACAAAGACGATACTAGAACAAAAGAAACTGAGAAAATTATGCCCACTAGGCAGCAAAGAAGAGAACTGATTACGGTGTTTAAAG
>BDTH01000021.1 GCA_002923195.1 bacterium BMS3Abin15 | reverse complement strand
AAAGAATTATATCTAAATTATCTAACTAACCTATTACATCTTAAGCAACAGAAAAAGTTATTTGAAGACCAAAATAAATTCAACAAACAACTAATTTCTACTAACCGTAATTTAGTTAAAGCTACTTGGGTATTAGCTCTAGTCACTATCGGATTAGCATTAATAACATATTTTAGATAAAAATTTATTACATCGCCTAACACGGCGTATCTGGTTCGCGAGCTAAATTAAATTATTTTTTTATTTCTAAATATTAATTTCAAAAATATGGACTTAACCTTACTTATCTTAATAATCATTATTTTTTTATGGATTTGTTGGTCTATAAGAGCACAGCCGTGCACAATAATCATGTCTGTTGTGGCGCTTTGGTTGTTGGTTTGGATTTTAATTTTATTATTCACTGACATCAGTCGTTTACATGTCTTATGGATTATTCCTGTTGGAGCGTTGATAATTCCACGTGCGTATAATATTATTATAAAAATTCCAATTCTTAGATATATTATTTTAATCGCGGCCACAACATTAAGAAATATAATATGGATTGGAATAGACAAAAATAAACGAGAAGCTGAAATAAAAAAGTCCCTTCATCAAATGGCCGAAGAAACATCTAGGGATTTTTTTGAAAAAATAAAAAAATAATTTAATTCTTAACGCTCGCTCACGCAAATTTTATTTTCTTTATCTGTTGTTGCTCCGCAAAATTATAACAGACAAAGAAAATAAAACTTCAGATATGCCGATACGACGTTATCGGAAATAATTTTAAAAACTTTTTATGAATCTTCTCATCATTGATAACGGCACAGTTCGCATCCAAGAATTGCAAAAATTATTGAGTAGCCATACTTATGAAATTGTTAAGTTAGGCAGTATAGATTTAAGTGTAATTGATAGATTTGATGTAATTATACTTTCTGGTAGTAGCAAATTTCCGATTTTTGGAAATGAGGATTTGTATAAAAATGAGATCGATTTGATTAAAAACAGTATGAAGTCAATTATTGGAATCTGTCTTGGTTTTGAGTTAATCGCTCATGTGTTCGGCGCTGAGTTAAAGAAAGTAGATAGAAAGATTCGGGGGATTATTGATATTTCTGTGGTTAGGCCAAGTGAACTGTTTTTACAATTGCCGAATTTTTCTGTTTTTGAATCGCATAGGTGGGTTATTAAAAAATCTCCGGAAGATTTTGTCACATTAGCTGTATCAAAAGATGGAATAGAGGCTTTTAGGCACAAAAATCGAAAATTGTATGGCTTTCAATTTCATCCATCTGTTTTTACAGATAAAACTTGTGGTGATGAAATTTTTAATAATTTACTATCAGCTCTGGAAAAAAGTTTTTAAAATTACATCCGATAACACTGAATATCTGGTTCCGTTACGCTTCACCCAAATTGCTTCGCAACTTCAGATACACAGAAACGTTAGCTGAAATATTCCTTTTCTTTTTTGGGCTATCGCCCAATTGTTTTAAAAAATTTTCAAATTTCTTTTTCTTTAATTATAGAGGGGAATATGGTGTTTTCTTCGCTCCGCTACGAAAACGATTTATTTATAAAGAAGAAAGGAATATAATTTCTATAAATTAACTTGGTAATACTATGGCAATATTTTTAACAGAAAACAGTTCGGCAAAACAATTGAAGAAACAGAATTTTCGTAATGAAAAAGAGCTTCAAGCTTTCATTGAGAAAAATATGGAAAGTCTTTTCGGTATCCGTTTTTTAGCTTCTGAATTTACGACTTCAAAACAACATGGCGGAAGAATTGATTCGCTTGGACTTGATGAAAATAATTCACCAGTAATCATTGAATACAAATGGGGCGAAAAAGATAATATTATCAATCAAGGACTTTTTTATCTTGATTGGCTAGTTGATCATAAAGGTGATTTTCAACTTTTAGTACAAAAGAAATTAGGAAAAGATATTGAAGTAAATTTTGGCTCCCCTCGTGTTTTATTGGTAGCTCAAACTTTCAGTAAATATGATCAATATGCTATCAACAGAATGGCAGAAAATATTGAGCTTTGGGGGTATTCTCGTTATGAGGATAATGTTTTTGAATTAAAACTTATTGCTAGCGCTCAAGCTGAAAAAGCAACAAGTACCACGAAACAAATCACAAAAGTAAATTACGAAGAATATTCTATTGAAGATCACTTAAAGAATAAAAGTGAGCAAATAAAAGAACTGTTTTCTGCTCTTAGAGAAAAAATATTTGCCTTAGAATCTGATCAAAAAATTGAAGAAAATCCTCGTAAGTTATATATAGCATACAAAGTAGGACGTAGCTTCGCAGAGGTAAAATTACAAAGAAGCGATATGAAAATTTGGGTTGGTGAAGGTATTGATGATCATAAAGGCATGATTCGTGATGTTTCAAATATTGGACATCATGGGATTGGTAATTCAGAAATAACTTTAAAAAGTTTTGATGAATTAGATTATGTTGTGGGATTGATTAAACAAAGCTATTTACAATCTATTTAGAATTATGAATTTTAAACAATTAAAATTATCAGAATGGCAACAATTTCAAAATATTGAAATTGATTTTCATAATAGATTGACAGTTCTAACTGGAGCTAATGGAAGCGGAAAAACTACAATTCTTGGTCATATTTTATCAAAGCATTGCGGTTGGAATTTTCAGTCTGGTTCAACTCCTAAAAAAGATAAAGATGGTATTTGGAAGTATCTTACGAGACTATTCAACGGAGAAAATAAAAGTCAGCAAACTGTTATTGGAGAATTGCTTTATGATGATAATGTAAAAGCGGAGTTACAGATTCCAAACAGCGGTAGTCCTCAATATCAAGTACAGTTGAACAATCAACAATCCGTCAGCTGTCTTTTTGTGCCGTCTCATAGGGCAATTTTTAAATATCAAACAGTAGGCAATATTCCAGTAACTAAAAAAACTAAAAAACAAGCATTTGAAGAGGTTTCAAATGCTTCAATAAATAGATATTTTGGCAATAATAACGAATCTGCAAGCTTTTTAATGAAAAACACACTAATCGGTTGGGTAATACAAGGATATGGAAACAAGATGATGGATAAAGATGAAGAACAGATTAAATTTTTTGAAGGATTTCAAGATATTTTAAGAAAAGTACTTCCAACATCATTAGGATTTCAAAAACTTGAAATTAGAAAAATGGAAATAGTTTTTGTGTGCAACGATAAAAAAGATGAATTTATTTTTGAGCAAGCGTCTGGTGGAATAAGTGCACTTATAGACATTGTTTGGCAAATCTATATGTATTCCACTAAAGAACAAGCAAAATTTACTGTAATTATAGACGAGGTAGAAAATCATTTACATCCAACAATGCAAAGACAAATATTGCCAAATTTAGTAAGTGCATTCCCAGATGTTTGTTTTATAGTATCTACACATAGTCCATTGGTTGTTGGTTCTGTGCAAGATTCCAATATTTATGTTTTAAGATATGACGAGAACAGAAAAATTGCTAGTGAAAAACTTGATTTAGTAAATCAGGCAAAAACAGCAACGGAAATTTTAGACGAAGTTTTAGGTGTTTCGTTTACTATGCCAATTTGGGCAGAGAAAAAACTAAAAGAAATTGTAGATAAATATAGTTCAAAGGAAATGACTAAAGATGAGTTTGGGAGCATGAGAGCTGAACTGAAATCAATAGGATTAGAAAAACTTATGCCAGAAGCTATTTGTAATGTAATTGAAAATAAAAATGATTAAATTAAATAGACCAAATTGTCCAAACCAAACAGAATTAGATACAATGAAAAATGGTGTCTCTGCTGAGTGGTCATCAATATCTCAACCTTTAAAAACTTCCCTTAAAAATGCATTGAAAGAAGCATGTTGTGGTAAGTGTATGTATTGTGAAAGCATGGTATCTCATACATATTTTGGAGATGTGGAGCATATAAAGCCAAAAGATAAATTCCCAAATTTGAAATTTGATTGGGATAATCTAGGTTTTGTTTGTGCAAAATGTAATAATGCTAAATCCAATAAGTATGATGGAGACACTCCGCATATAAATCCATATACGGAAGAACCAAACGATGAGATTATTTTTGCAGGACCTATGATTTTTTCAAAAAATGGATCAGAGAGAGGGAAAATTACAATTTTAGATATTGATTTAGCTAGAGTTGAGTTGTTTGAAAAAAGAAAGACAAGATTAGAGCAAATTGATAAGGCAATTGGTCAATGCAATGGATATGAGAATAGCAGACTAAAAGCAGATGCTATTGAGGAATTGAAAAAAGAAGCTAGCGAAGACAAAGAATATTCTTTATGTATCAAGTACTTGCTTAAAAGTCATAAAATTATTGAATAAGGAATTTTGGACTACGGGCATTCACCCCTTTAATTCCCCTCTGCCCTCCGCCCAAAACAGAAAAATTTTGTTTTACAATTAATAAAAAGCTACGCGGAAAACAATTATGAAAAAAAGATAAAAAAATGTACGCGAGGCACGTTGCACTCTCACTCCGCTATCACTCCATTCGGCTCGCCTAACACAGTATATGCGGTTCACTCGTTGCACTTCGCTCTCCCATATTTTGTTCCACTGCGTTCCACAAAACATCGCATATACTAAACATTATCTAAAATGTCGCTCCTTGGCGTCGCTCCATTTCAGATAACGCGCGCGGATACCTCCGCTATTATCTTCCGTGCCGCCTCCCTCCGGTCGCGACACATCAGATAACAGCGGATATCCGAAATTTCCCTTCAGAAACCCTTCGGGATTTCTTCGGAAAGCTTCGGATCATCCGCGCGCGTTAAGTGAAATTTGAAAACTTGCCTTTCAATCAATAATTTTATAAATCTCTAGTAATCTATAATAAATATGATTCAAAAAAATAAAACTATCGGAGTACTTGGTGGCATGGGTCCTGAAGCTTCTTCTAATTTATATACAAAAATAATCGAATATGCCCAACAAGAATATGGTGCTGTTCAAGATTTTGATTATCCTCCCATTATTATTTATAGTCTACCACTCTTTGGTTTTGATGAGACGGGAATAGTAGATGAAAAATTAGTTAAAAAACAACTGATTGAAGGAGTTAAAAAATTAGAATCAGCAGGTTGTGATTTAATTATCATCGCCTGTAATACCGTTCATTCTTATTATCAAGAAATGCAGTCAGCTGTTAAAGTTCCAATTTTCAATATTCTTGAAGAAACAAAAAAAAGAGTTATTAAATTTGGATATAAAAAAGTTGGATTATTCGCTTCCGAAAGTACAAACAAATTGAAACTTTACCAAAAGAGATTTGCTGATTCTAATATTGAGGTAATTTCACCAAATAGTGAACAACAAAAAATCCTAAACCGTGTTATTGAACATGTTATGGGGGGCAATCAAAAAACAGAAGATATTATTTTTTTGAAAGATATTGCTAGAGATTATATCAGACAAGGTGCAGAAGCAATTGTTATGGGATGTACAGAAATTCCATTGGCAATTAATCAAGCTCATACCGATATAAAATTATTTGATACTATTGGAATAATAGTTCAATGTGCAGTAGATTATTCATTAAAAAAGTAACGGCAAGTTTTCAAACTCAAGGGGACGCTGCGCTTTCCTCTCTTCGGTCGTCGGGTCACTTAACAAGGGCTATGAGACTACGAGAAATAATTTTTTAATTTTTAACATTCAAAACTATGAGTGAACAATTCAAGGGAGAAAATATCCCTTCTCCAGAAAACAAAGGGGCAGTAGAGGAAGAAGCTCGCTTGCACAAAGAATTACAAGAAGCCATGGATGAAGAAGATAGAATAATGGCGGAAATGGATAAGATTTTTGAATCAACTCCAGATCGAGGTGAAGCGGAAAAAATAATTCTTGAAAAATTGGCTCCATCAATGGACGAGGCAGTCAAAAAATCAAGCGAGCTTACAACCCAGTGGCTTGAAGCAATGAAAAGGTCACAAGAAAAATTTGAGAAAGGCTTAGAGGAATAAAAATTAAAAAATTATTTCTCTCCGTCCAAATTTCGCCGACTTTTTTATAGTAAATTAAGGAGGCCGGCGAAACTTCTCATATCCAGATACATTATTCAAAATCCCTGAATTAATCCTTGAATTCTTGTCACCCTCCGGAGGGAAAACGGGGATTTTTAATTTACTAAATATTTTACTTGCTAGATTATAGAAATCGGATCAACATCAATGATCCATCCTTTTCCCAATTTGCTTATTATTTTATACAACTTTTTATT
>BDTH01000020.1 GCA_002923195.1 bacterium BMS3Abin15 | reverse complement strand
ATGTATACATCAAATCCGGCTTTGCCCTTTGCATATATTTCATACATCTGCTCCAGTATCTCCTGTTTACCCAATGCTTCTTCCATCCCTCTTGTTGCTTTTTTTCTCTTCTTTGTGCTTTTCTTCATTAGTGGCTCCTCCTTTTTAAGGATATTGGTTACCCGTGGATTATATCCACGGGGGAGCCACTCTTTCAACTTTCAACTAAGAATAGTATATCCTCTTCTATAATAATATAATTATAAATTATGACTTTTTATGTTTTACTTTACAGTCTGTTAACTTTATCATAGAGGCGGATAATCTTGAGTTTAAAAATACTATTGGTGTCAATAGTTCTCATCAATTTTATATTTATTCCAGATGTCTATGCGTATATCGATCCAAATACAGGTGGGTTCTTTTTCCAAACAGTTGCACCTTTTGTTTATGGTCTCCTGGGATTAATAGTTGTTTTTTGGAAAAGGATAACAGAATTTGCGAAAGGTCTTTTTGGGAGCAAAAAAGACTTGGATGATTCAAGCAAGGACTCATAATTTAACCGTATTGAATTACGGCATAGCCCCAATATTTGCCACTTATTTATATTACCAAAAAAAAATGATAAATAAAGAAATATTTGTAATTTCACGTAACCTGCAATATATTACTACATTTAATTTGCCTCAGAGTCCTAACTCTTGGACAAACATTTTTATTCGATACTGCGAAGGTCTGCCAATATAATGAATATCCTGGGAATTTCAGCATTTTACCATGATAGCGCCGCATGTTTAGTTATAAATGGCAAGATAATATCGGCAGTACAGGAAGAACGTTTTACCCGGAAAAAGCACGATTCATCTTTTCCCATAAACGCTATAAATTTCTGCCTTCATGACAAAGGCTTAACCAGTAACGACCTGGACTATGTAGCATTTTATGATAAACCGTTTCTTACGTTTGAGAGGATACTGGAAACTTATCTCTCTTATGCTCCTGTAGGAATAAAGTCATTTATTAAAGCCCTGCCTTTGTGGATAAAGAAAAAACTCTGGATGAAAGAGGTTATCAGGAGAGAATTAAACGAGTATGAAGGGAAAATAGTTTTCCCTGAACACCACGAATCCCATGCTGCTTCGGCATTTTTCCCATCTCCTTTTCAGGAAGCAGCATTTATCACAATGGATGGTGTTGGCGAGTGGACAACTGCAAGTTACGGAATCGGAAAAGACAACAATATCGAAATTCTGGCTGAAATTACATTCCCCCATTCATTAGGCCTGCTTTATTCAGCTTTTACATATTATACAGGCTTTAAAGTCAACTCCGGGGAATATAAAGTCATGGGGCTTGCACCGTACGGAGAGCCGAAATACAAAGATATGATCCTGAAAGAACTGATTGATCTAAAAGAAGACGGTTCTTTCAGGATGAATATGGATTACTTCAACTACTGTGCCGGACTGACAATGACGAATGAAAAGTTCCATAAATTATTCGGCGGTCCTCCACGGAAACCGGAGTCAAAACTGACACAGAGACATATGGACCTTGCACGCTCAGTACAGGAAGTCACAGAAGAAGCAGTGCTTCGAATGGGAAGGCATATTCGGAAGGAGACAGGGCAAAAATATTTATGTCTTGCCGGCGGGGTAGCTTTAAATTGTGTGGCAAACGGCAAATTATTACGTGAAGAGATATTTAAAGATATCTGGATACAGCCTGCGGCAGGCGATGCCGGTGGCGCACTTGGAGCGGCATTGTTTGCATGGTATCAGTATCTGGGGAACAAGAGAAGCGCAGATGGCAAAAAAGATTTTCAGCAGGGGTCTTATCTCGGGCCGAAGTTTGATAAAGGTTATATTATTGATTATCTGAAAAGTAATAATATACCTTATACTGAACTGTCTGAAGAAGAAATGCCGGAAAAGATAGCCGATTTGATTGCAGGCGAGAAGGTAATAGGGTGGTTTAACGGAAGGATGGAATTCGGCCCCCGGGCCTTGGGAGCGAGGTCGATAATCGGAGACGCCCGGTCTTCCGCAATGCAGGAGACAATGAATCTGAAGATAAAGTTCAGGGAGAGCTTCCGCCCTTTTGCTCCTTCAGTGATAAAAGAGAGGGTCTCGGACTTTTTTGAAATTGAGAGGGAAAGCCCTTATATGCTTTTAACGGCCCCTGTTAAAGAGGAAATGCGGAGGGAAATGACGGAAGAAGAGCAAAAACTATTCGGGCTTGAAAAACTTCATGCAACCCGTTCCGGCATACCTGCGATAACCCATATCGATTATTCCGCCAGGATTCAGACAGTTGACGGCGAATATAACCGGATGTACTACAGGATGATAAAAAAATTTGATGAAAAATACGGATGCCCGGTAATTATAAATACTTCATTCAATGTTCGTGGTGAACCCATAGTATGCACCCCGGAGGACGCATATCTCTGTTTTATGCGTACAGATATGGATTATCTTGTGCTTGAGAACGTTCTGTTAGACAAGAAAGATCAGAAGCCGCTGGAGAAAGACACGGACTGGCAAAAAGAATTCGCACTGGATTAGGAGAAGGAAGTGCTTCTTGAAGAGATAAGAAATATCAAAAGCGAAAAAAAGGACCTGAGGAACTTTGGCATAACTATCGGCATTGTCCTCGGTATATTAGGCGGGGCGCTGTGGTGGAAGGGAAAAGATACCTATAATATTTTTATAATTCTGTCATTAGCATTTATATTCTTCGGCCTGGTACTGCCTGCTGCATTAAAACCATTGCAGAAGGCATGGATGACTTTTGCAGTGATCCTGGGCTGGTTTATGACAAGGTTGATTTTGAGCGTGCTGTTTTACCTTGTTTTTACTTTCATCGGGTGGGGGGCAAGACTCTTTGGTAAGCAGTTTCTTGATCTGAAAATGGATAATTCACAAAAAAGTTACTGGATTTCAAGAAAAAATAAAACACTTAACAGAAGTGATTATGAGAGACAATTCTAACAGATATTAAAAAAGATAATAAAACGATACTATTTATTCTTATGGGCATCTCACGTATAAAAAACATATCTCGCGGTCGTGAAATAATTCTTTTGGTTGTTACTTTGATCTTATGTCTTGTTCTAATTGAAATCGGGATACGAACTTTCTTTCAAATTAGAAATAAGGTAGAATCTCCACTTGCCGTCTATTCAGAATATTTTGGATGGCAGAACAAAGAAAATCAGACATTGAATAGACCTATTGAAGGATATGGTTATATAAAATATTCAACAACGAAATATGGTTTCCGTGTTTTTGGTGATATCAATACACAGAAAAAGAAAATATTTGTAATTGGAGATTCATTCACTCTTGCTGCAACAGTTTCAGATGGCAATGCGTACTATGATTATTTAAAAAAAAATAATGCAAATATTGAAATATTTGCATATGGCGGCGGCGGATATGGATCGTTACAGGAGTACCTGATACTTGACAGGTTTTATGATATGATAAAACCTGATTTAATTATATGGCAATGGTGCAGTAATGATATTGTTAATAACAGTTATGAACTTGAATCAGCCAGTTATATTAACAATAATCGCATGGTAAGACCATATTATATAAATGGAAAAATTAAACGGTTATATCCACAGCAGGATTATGGATTTATTTATAAAATTATTCAGCATTCTTATTTATTAAAGACATTGGATATAAGATTGAATATATTGAAGTCACAGGTCGCTGCAACAATAGAGGATAGATGGACGATAGATGATCCACTGCTTCAAAGTTCAATAAAAAACACCTCGGAAATAATGGGGTTGGTTAGAAAAAGAGCCGGGGCAACTCCGATAGTTGTTTTTATGGTTGACAGGAGCCCGGTAACGATAGATTCTTTATCTTCCATTTTTAAAAAATATTCCATGTACTTTATAAAAAACATTCCTGATGAATTACAAAATGCCAGAGCAAAGGGGATTGCTGTGACCGGACCTCGAAATCCTCACTGGAACAATACCGGCCATAGTATTGCCGGAAAAGTGATACGGGACTATTTAATTGAAAATAAGTTGTTGGAATCCGGTTAATCCGGATATAGTTTTTAATAAAATAAAGCCCCCATGAGAAGCTGTAAAGGAGAATTTTGTGAATCCACTATGTGTCTTAATCTATCCCAAAACAGCGGAGATCGAGTTTTCCCATCCTGATGTCCCGTATTCGATTCTTTTTATCGGAAGCTACCTGAAGGCCAACGGAATCCGGGTTAAGCTGTTTGACCAGCGTATCTCCTCTAACAAAGAGATTC
>BDTH01000019.1 GCA_002923195.1 bacterium BMS3Abin15 | reverse complement strand
ATATTCAATAGAGCCTTGCCGGTTTATCTGGAATACTACAACACTGAAAGACTGCATATGGGGATTGATTTTAAAACACCAATCCAATTAATTAAGTGTTTCCAAGCTATTGGTTAGAGAACGCCCCGCACTAATACTTCACTTAGACCGTTAAAACATAAAAAAATCCCTGCCAGTCATTCGACTAGCAGGGATTGTAATTTCCTCCTTTTTTAAAGTTATTTTGTTTTTTCGCACCATTTTCTGGCATTCTGAAACATCTTTAGCCAGGGCGATGCTTCGAATGATTTCATATCATCCGGCATCCACGGCCATTGCCATTTGAGAAATGTCCGTTCCGGGTGCGGCATCATAGCAAGATGACGACCAGTTGTGTCACAGAGAGCAGCAATGCCATCGCGTGAGCCATTCGGATTAAATGGATAGTCGTTAGTAACGAAGCATTGGTCATCTACATAACGAATGGGGGCGAGACTCTGCTCTATAGTTTCCTCCCAATAAAATTCACTGGGAAAATGTATTTGACCCTCTCCATGTGCTACCCAGATGCCCAAAACCGAATCTTCCATGCTGGAAAGCATTATAGAACGGCTCTTACGGATTTTTACCGTACTAAATCGGGATTCAAATCTTCCCGAGACATTACGGATAAACCGTGGTTGTTCTACGCCAGGCAATCCCCTGAACGGCACCCAGCCAAGCAGAGCCATTAACTGGCATCCGTTGCAAACCCCCAATGAAAACGTATCAGACCTGTTATAGAATTCATCAAACTCGGCCTTTAATTTTTCATTGAAGCGTATTACTCCGGCCCAACCTTTGGCGCTGTCTAATACATCTGCGTAAGAGAATCCTCCTACGAAAGCCAACCCCTTGAAGTCCTTGAGAGAAACTCTGCCTTCAAGAAAATCTGTCATGGTTATATCCCACGGTTCAAATCCGGCTTGGTAGAACGCCGACGTCATTTCGCGGTCGCTGTTGCTACCTTCCTCGCGGATGATCGCCACTTTCGGCTTATACCCCGAATTCATCCATTTTTCAGGAGTCGGCTTGGGCGTGAACGATAGATGATACTGCGGTCCTACACGATGGAAGATGTTTTCTTTCTCTTCTTCGGCACATTTCGGATTAACCTGCAACCGCTCTAACTGGTAACTGGTTTCTTCCCATGTTTGGCGAAGAACTTGCATATCCTCCTCAAGCACCATCTCGCCCGAATGGTTTACTGAAATCTTTTTACTATTATTGGTATAGCCAGCAGAGTAGAGACACGGTACAAGATTGTAACGTTCAAAAACTTTGAACACATCTCCTTCTCTTTTGTCCTCATACTCAATAACCACACCAACCTCTTCAGCAAAAAGATCCTCAACTATTCCTTCCACTTCACCAATGAGGACTTGTAGTCCACAATTGCCCGCAAACGCCATTTCTAGAAGAGTGGTGATCAAGCCACCATCAGAAACATCATGCCCGGCCAGAATCAAGTCCTCATCAATCATATTCTGAATTGCGTTAAACGCGCGCTTCAGGAGTCCGGGATCCTCAACGTCTGGACACTCATCTCCGATTTGGCCATACACCTGTGCTAAAGCAGATCCTCCCAACCGACGCTTACCCTTAGCAAGGTCAATGAAGAGAAGCTTGCTCTCACCTGGCTTTTTAATGTCCGGCGTGATCACTTTCGTAATGTCAGGACAAGGTGCATAAGCGGAAATAACCAATGTTCCTGGAGACTTTACCATTTCTTTACCAACTCTGGCAGCCATCGACATACTGTCTTTACCGCCATCAATGGCAATGCCCAGTTTGGTCATCATATCGCTCATAGCTACTGCTGCATCGTAGATGTTAGCTCTTTCGCCCGGAAGCTTAGCCGCCCACATCCAGTTAGCGGAACACTTGATATTTTCCAAAGCGCTTACTTTCGCCCAGACAATATTTGTCAGAGCTTCAGCCACACTCATGCGAGCCATGGCAGCCGGATCCAACAGCCCTTTTATCGGCTGCTCTCCGACTGATATGGCAGCGCCCGAAATGCCAAAATGGCTTTGGGCAACGACTGCAACATCTGAAAGTGGAAGCTGGAGCGATCCCGCACACTGCTGTCGAGCAATAAGTCCGGTAACACTGCGGTCAACCTTGTTGGTTAGAAACCTCTTTGATCCTACTGAAACTAAGCGCAACACCCTTTCTAACGCATCCCTGACAGTTACTTTAGGGAGTTTCAAGGATTTTAATACTGGTTTAATTCTCTTGTCCTCAAATGTTTTCTGAGGCATCTTGCCAAGAATTTTCTCCAGATCGAGATTGACTGGAGTTGAATCGTCCTGGGAGTCGTGCAACACGATTTTTCCATCACCCGTTATCTCACCAAGAACCTCACAGCTTACCTTCTCCCTTTGACAGATCAACTTAAATTCTTCAATTCTATTGGGATTTATAAGTAAACCGTTTCGCTCTTGGAATTCAGCGCCCCATATTTCAAGAACGGAGAGAGTCTTGTCGCCAATGGCGATCTCTCTGACCTCTACTCTCCCGCCTACAGGTTCTACAAGTTCGGTAATAACATTGCACGGCCCGCCGGCACCCTGGTCATGAATACTGGCTATGGGGTTAGCATCGCCCATTTCAATGCAGGTCCTGATGACACGATTCATCTTCTGCTCCATTTCCGCATCGCCACGTTGAACCGCATTGAAGTCAAGATCGGCCACATTCTCACCCTGTATCATACTAGAGGCGGATCCGCCACCAACGCCAATGCGATAGGCTGGGCCGCCAATTTGAACAATTTTCATTCCTTTCTTGGGTTTATCTTTTTCTGCATGACGAGCACACATCTGGCCAATTCCAGCAGTAAACATTATGGGCTTAATATACGCTGTGCGATCACTATTGGGAAGTCTTATGTCACATGAACGGGTAAATCCCTGAATGACTGGTTCACCAAACTTGTTCCCATAGTTAGATGCGCCGTTACTGGCCTGTATCTCAATTTGAAGAGGTGAAGCCAAGTTTACAGGATAAGCAGATTCAGTTTCCCATGGCAATTTGTACTCGGGAATAAGAAGATTAGCGACACAGTAAGCTGCCGTCCCGGCAATAACCAATCCGCCTTTCCCTGTTGCCTCCACGTCTCTTATCCTTCCACCAGTTCCGGTTTCCGCTCCGGGAAACGGCGCTACACCACTGGGAAAATTATGAGTCTCTGCGGTAAAAATCGGATCAAGTGATAGTCTCTGTTCAGTAAACAGCGAGGGTTGCCCCGGTTCAGCAGGAATTATCGTCTTGACGCTGTATCCTTCAATTGAACTTGAGTTGTCCTTAAAAGCAATTACACTGTTTTCGGGGTTAGCTCCGAGCGGCGCTCCTATGATATCCATCAGAGTGTGAGACATTTCCTGGCCATCTATGATTAGTTTTCCCCTAAAAAACCAGTGGCGGGAATGTTCGCTATTAGCTTGGCCAAGTTGGAAGCACTCAACGTTAGTGGGATTCTTTTTGAAAACATTAACAAACAGATTGTGGTAGTAGTCAATATCCCAGTCGTCCATTCCCAGCCCCATTTCTTTGTTGATTTTTTCCAGAACAGATTTTCCTTCCTCAATAAGAGGAATAATTTTCACTGACTCTGGCACTATTCCCGTTTCAAAAGTTTTAAGTGGTTCAGGATAGGGACACTCTGTCATCCGGTCGTAGAGCTTGGTCATCATGACTTCCACTTTTTCCTTCGGCAACACATATCTCTTTGATCTCTCAATACGGACAATCTTTCTTAGTCCGCATGAATGACAAGCTGATACCGCATTAGTTGACCAGGCCGTCGTAAAATTCATCAACGGGCCAATTTCTACAATAACTTCATCTTTCCCGGCTTTCAGAAACGAGTTAGGACCGAAGAAATGTGGTTTAAAAGTCTCTGACAAGAGCCACTGGAGCTTCATAATCTCGTTTGCCGTCAGGTCTTCGGAGACCCAGATGTTAAAGCAGTATTCGAAAATGTTCGAAATCTTTCTGTAAAAGTGTTTCAGCAACTTAATCACCTCCTGTTATTTTTAGAATTTTTTCAGCTAACAAGCTGTATCTTTTCTGGATTAGGCAAGAATGGTTTTAGGATTTTAAATACATCGCTGGTCATTGCAACCCGTTTGTTTTTACCATCCTCACTCTCACGATAAATTATTTTCCCCTGAAGAACAAAATTAAGAATAAAGGGCTGGAAAGCATGTTCAACTGTGTTAACCCTTTTTGCCAGAATATCAACGGTGTCATCCTCGCGGACAATAACCGGCCTTGCAAAAAATTCCGGGCCCTTGTCATATCCTTTCTTCCTATCTGTGCCATCTTCAGGATCTTCAATCACGAAATGCATTGTTACGAAAGTCTGGATTATCTCTCCGCGCTTGTATGCTTCCAAGACTGCCTTGTGGACGCTTTTGCCATAAAAGCCCAGTTCGCCAAAACTTCTCGTTGGTCCGGGATGAATATTTGTTGTATCTCTAGGGTCAAGGCCGCACACATAATCCACCCATCCAGAGCAAGTTACGTGATCTGCGTCATATTTTTTTACCAGTGCCTGGTATTTTTCTGCCGTAAAAGGCGGGATCATCTGCTCAAAGGGTATCAAGAATCTGTCTGCTTTAGTCTCTGCTCCACCACCCTGATACTTTGAAACAACGGCCACAATTTCCGTATTTTCAAGTATGGGGGGATTCGCTCGGATAGCTTCATGTAAAATCTGTAATCCGGAAGCACCCTCGTTTTCTCCTCTGCCGCCTGTCGCTAATACTAACAATCTTTTCTTTTCCATTTCTTCCTCCTTTACAATTCAGTTAGTTTGTGTTTTCCCCGCCTGCAACGCCTGAGCGTAGCGATGGCGGGCATGGTAATTTATATTCAATTTTAAAAGGGCAACTCTGCCCCTCCTAAAAACAAAGTACTTAATAATATCAACTTTGCAATTAAAGCGCAAATAGTATACGAAAGCCTTAACGAATAGGCACACGCGAATAATTAGTATGCGAACAGCGGCATACGAATAGCACGCTACGAACGTGCCCATGCGAATTATACGCATACCCGAAAATAGAAAACAGGGTTGTTTTTCAACAACCCTGCTCGCATTAATACATCAATAATGGATGATCTTTCTATCGCCAAATTTCGATTTTATGGCGATAGTATATCTCCTATTCTTTCTTGTTATTTTTCCCGCAGTCTTTGCCTCTATACCATAACTTCTTGCAAAAGCGTGGAAGGCATTCTCGTCCTTTTCATCAACAACAACAAGTGCTCCTTGTCCGCCATTCCAGGTTTTGTAACATTCCTCAGCATCCATTCCTCTCCATTCAGCGCATTTTTTCATTATCTTCGGCGGCTCAAACAGATTCGAAATTTTTGCTGAAAGCCCCAACGGTCTTAACATATCACTACCCAGCTTAGATTCAAATGCTCCTCCTGACAGATGGACAATTAAGTGCATTTCAAATGCAGATTTAAACGTTGGCCAATTGTACCATCCATGAATACGATTAAGCATTCGATCATACTGTTGTGAGGGAGAAGCACAGGCTAAAATATCAGCAGCAGCTTCAGGATCATCCCACCACTTTTTCCCGTACTTCATAGCCAAAGCTTTTCTTACTGAGCTTATTCCATTGCTTCTGAATTCATCCTTAAGCGCAATGATTAATTGTCCGGGCTTTAAAGTGTCACCCAGAATCATTTTATCAGGATGATACACTCCAAGCATCGCGCCGCCCCAGTTAAACTTTACGGTTGCCCTGGAATTTTCCGATCCTACGCACTTGCCTAATTCTGCCGTCTCGCCAGTCAGAATAACATACTGATGCTTTAGCGCGATTTCCCTAAGGCCCCGCATAATATTATTGCAAGCAATCATTTTTTCGGATCCGAGATTACCAAGGCTTTCAACATCAAGAATATTCATGAATATCAGCGGTAATCCTCCCCATCTAGTGATGTCCATTGCGGTCATTGCAATAACATTACTAGCAGCGTCTCGGTAATTTCCGGCAGCATCAATTATCACAACTTTGGTACCTGTACCATCCATCACGCCTGTTTCAATACATCCTTTAAGTAAATTTTTTAGCCTATACCCTCTTGGTCCCCTGAAGTTACTGTGAGAAAGATCGAGAACATCCACAAAAGGTGATATGCCATAAGTTTCCCTCGCTATAACTCCTGATAGCCTACTAAAGTCATCTCCTGCCTCAATATCTACTCCGTCCTGCTTATATTTGTCACCCATTACTTCCCCCTCCTTTTATTTTTTTGTAAAATTAACAAAATATTTCCCTTAAATCGGTTTTTTATCGTAGCAATTTGTTAAAATAAAAGCAAATAAAAGCTCCTTGCGAACATATCGCAAGGAGCTATAATACAAAATTTACTTTCTGTTTATTGCCTTATCGGCAATGTCATTCCGCCAGAACAGATTATCACAGGTAATTTTTTCCACACCCTGATAGGCGCTGTCTTTGGCTTTCTGAAAAGTATCTCCCTTGGCTGTAACCCCTAATACTCTGCCGCCGGAGGTTTCGATCGCGCCGCGGCATCCATTTTTTGTACCTGCATGAAATACAATCGCACCGCCCTTTTCTGCCTCATCGATGTTAGAAATTTCAAAACACTTCTTGTATTCATAGGGATATCCTTTGGATGCCATAACAACACAGACAGCCGGCCTTGGATCCCACTCTATTTTGACGGTGTCTAATTTTCCGTCCAGCGCCGTCAAAATGACAGGGACGATGTCCGATTTCATCCGCGCCAAAATCGGCTGAATTTCGGGATCACCGAACCGGACATTGAATTCCAGCACATGAGGATTTTCGTCCTTAATCATAAGTCCTGCATAAAGAACGCCCGAAAACGGCATACCCTCTTTCCACATGGCCCTAACTATGGGGCGCGTTATTTTTTCCATAATAGCCGCTTCAATTTCCGGATTAACTACTGGCGCCGGAGAATAAGCCCCCATGCCTCCGGTATTCGGACCCTTATCGCCGTCATCTCTGGCTTTATGGTCCTGGGAAGATTCTAAGGAAAGAATATTGCCATTTTTATCGACCAGGGAAATATGGGAAGCCTCTTCATCTCCTAGACATTCTTCTATAACAACCTTGTTGCCGGCATCTCCGAACTTCTTGTCCTCAAAAATCTCATTCAGGGCATCAAGTGCTTTCTCCAGAGTATGACATACTGTTACGCCCTTGCCTGCGGCCAGTCCGTCAGCTTTAATAACAATGGGGAGTTTATTGATATCCAAATATTTTTTTGCCGACTTGTGGTCTTCAAATACTCCATATGGAGCGGTAGGAATATTATATTTCGCACAGAGATTTTTCATGAAAACCTTTGATCCCTCTAATGCCGCTGCTGCCATCGATGGTCCGAAAATATTAAGACCAACCGCTTTGAAATTATCCACTATCCCATTAACCAACAGGTCTTCCGGACCGACAATAGTCAGATCAACTTTTTCCTTGAGGGCAAATTCCTTAAGCCCAACAATATCAGTGGCTTCAATATGCACATTGGCAGCAATTCCTCTTGTGCCAGCATTTCCCGGTACACAGAAAATTTTACTCGCCAATGGAGACTGCTTAATTTTCCACACTAATGCATGCTCACGCCCTCCGCTTCCAATAACTAATATCTTCACTTGCTTCCCTCCTTTTTGGTTTTTTCGGTTAAAATATTAGGTTGTTAAAGTTCTGTAAAGTACTCAATAATAACAAGTGGGAAAAGAAAATGCAAATAAAAAAAGAGGGTGTACTGATTTAGTACACCCTCTATGTTCATTTAGAACGAGATGTTTGCTCCGACTCTGAAGCCGTAAGTATCTGAGTGTCCATCATTTGACAAATATCTATCAAATGACGGACGGACGAAAATAGTCGTACTCTTCGTCAGCTTGTATCCCAACGGAACACCCACCAGATACCAATTATCACCGCTTTCCCAGTAGTGATCATAGATCAGGTCCAGGCCGGTGAAAATCTTATCGTCCAGAGCTAGCAACAGGGCTGCGAAGTTGTCAATAAAATCGACTGAATCGGAATTAAGGCCCCAGAAATTCCTGAGATCAACAAATAGTCCGATTCCTTCGCTGAGCTTTCCGAAATACTGAATTCCTGCGCTTATATGATCCTTGCCGCTGCTATCGGTCGACAATCCCATAACCGGAGTCACGAGGCCGACACTTAACGTCACATACGGACTAAAGCGCAGGTAGTCATTCTCCGGTATCAAGAGCACTTCTCCACCCGTACCCAAATCGCCTTTCTGAAGATGAAGTGAGATTCTTTGTTTAATAACACTCTCTCCATTCTCCGGGTTTGATATGTCCGCCTTGAGCGACAACTTGCTTTTTATTTCCTCACCAATTACGTGAATAGCGAAGCTTCTCGTCGGCAAGCAAAGCATCAACACTGCAATTGCTACAAAGATTGATTTCTTCATTATCTTTCTCCTTCTGCCGGAGAAAGCTTCTCTCCGGCTATCTAGTTTAGGATTAACAACCTTGAACTAAATAGCCAGCTAAGAGGAATATGATCAACCTTTTTTACGAATATTCTGCGATACGTCCCCTCTGCAAATTTTTTCAACGTCTCCGTCAAAAACAAGGATAGTCTTGCTGTTGCTTCAGGAAGGCACCACTTCTCAGAAAGATCATTGCTGTAGTTATCAGAATTTTCTTCCGTTTCATCGCCCGATATAACAGACTGCATAACTGCAGGACCATCTCTGGCAAATGAAGCTTCGGCAGAAACTACCAGAGGGCCAAGCGCGTTAATGGATATGGTAATCGCAATTGTGAATAATAACGCGTGCTGAAATCTTTGCTTGTTGGCTGCGCGAAAAGCGGACAGCCACTCTCTGTATTTCGCGCTATTGGCAACTCTCCGGATTAGCTCTTTATCCGCATTACTAAGCTTGCGGAAGATCTTACCCATTCTACGCAGCTCAGCTTCAACACGAATTTCCCGAGCAACATTGAATGGATATTTAGTAATAAATACCGGCCATACCAACACTGCTAGCATAAACTTCTTCTTATCTGCCAGAAAAGTTCCCAGAATTCCCTTCCGTTGAAACATCCTGATCAGATAGAGGATTAATACGAATAGGAATCCTCTCTTGTACAAAATTGATGACCAATCAACCATGTCAGAAACAACGTCCCGCCACGTTATTGATTCCAGCTCCCTCTCCACTTCGCTCCTTGAATAATACAGGCCTGGAAAATTATTTTTGAAATCTTCCCGAGCTTTTTCAAGGTCTTCCCATTTATAATAACCTTCCCCAATATTATCATACACAATATTCTGCATTTTTATCATGTAACTGCTCAGTCCTAAGTTAAATCCAACTTCATGCTCCCTATCTCTTATGTCCTTCAAGTCATCATAGTAGTTTTTAGGACTGTATTTGTGTCCCGCCTTTTCCGCATTTTCGGACTTCTCCATTATAAAAGAAGAAAGCTTATTCCTGTTTTTCATCTCTTCTTCTGCGTTGCGATTTTTTTGATACTCTGCTTCTTTTTTTATCTCCCTTATCATGGGCACATTAAGTTGCGTTGCCCAAAGGATGAGTAGCAGTCATATTCCCAGTTTCAGAAGCCAGGAATATTTGTGCAGAAAATTCTCTATTCTTTTCATTTCCCGGCCTCCTTTTTCGAATTTATTTAGTTTTCAAAGAAAACAGTATAATTTAGCATATTACTACCAGGGTGTCAAATAAAAAAACACCCTTTCGGATGTTTCGCGTAGTAACGCGACTTTACGTCGTAATTACCGGACGTAATTACGTAGCATATACACTACATGCATACCACTATATATGCGTTCGTACCTTCATTCGACCCGTCGTTGAAGGGTCGAATGAAAAAAGCGGCTTGGCATTACACCCCGCCGCTTAGAAATACATGTCCTTAACTATACAATCTTTGTTAAATCACCATTGATAACAACGTCGGTCATAGCTTTTATTTCATCAACATACGGAACATTTTTTGGCATAGGGTTTAAAAGAAATACCTTCTTATCATTAACATGGGCAAATCCTATCTCCATTAAGGTATTACCTCCAATATAGTTACTAACCCCATTCTTATCAAAATTGCAAATCAGAACCGCATCTCCGCTAACTATGCAGTCGTTCCACCATTTGATAAAATTGTGTTTTCGCTTTATTTCACTGTGGTCCATTTCAATCCCATCAATAAGTTCTCGCGCAGTTCCACTAGCAATTCCAAACATATCCTTATGCATCATTGGCTGGTGTCCCAGTTTTTCCAATTGATTATAAATATCAACCAGTCGATCAGCAAATTTTACGCTTCCGCATAATGTTATTTTCATATCTTTACATCAAATTCCTTAAGCTTTTCTATAATCATTTCTGTCGGTATGCCCCGTAGAAGATTATTGTAACTACCCTGAATACTTCTCGCAAAAGAAGAGCTATAATTTCCCAACGGATCATATCCAAGAGCATAGGTATTGAAACGAGGATCCTGGTCAAGATATTTATTAATTTCAGCATCAGATAATTCCCTGATTTCAACGGTGGTCTTTACGACATCGGATATAACTTTTCCGCTACTTACATCTATAATGTGGATTCCGGTATAGAAGTCGTGCCCATTGCCTGATAATGATTTCAGTCTTTCAAAAGCCTCTTCTTTTGATTGCGGTTTTTCCAACACAGAATTATTAAACCATCCCACAGAATCAAAGCCAATAACTATTCCTTCAGAATGATTTTTTGCTACCGATTCAGCTTTTAACTTAGCAAGATGTTTTACCAACTCTTCTGGATTATCCGGCCTACCATCAAACTTTTCATCCACATTACTTCCTTCTGCTTCAAATTCAAGACCGAGCAATTGAAATGCTTGTTTACGATACGGTGAAGTTGTTGCAAGAATAATTTTTTTCATTTTTCCTCCTTTTATTTTCAAATAACAGCTTACAATTGAACCTTTAGGCTCATTCCTTCTCCATTCCGAATAACCGTAAGTTCTATTTCATCTCCCTTTTTATACTCACTCAAAATATTAGAAAGCGGATTGTCTAGATTTATTTCCCTCTCACCAATCGCGATAATAACATCATTCAATTTTAATCCTGCCTTACTCGCCGGTGATCCGGAAATAATGGCCAGTCCTTGCTTTCCTGAGGCAGAATAAATCAATGCTCCTTTGTCTCTCTCTAAATCATTAGCAATAGCATACGCTTTGGTAATGGGGACGTAATAAATTCCCAAGTACGGTCTTTCTTTCAAACTTCCCTCTATTGCCGCTTCCATTGTTTTCTTCACAATATTAGACGGTATCTGAAAATACTTCTGCTTATTGTCTATTGTAACTGTTCCAATTATGCCTATTAGTTCTCCATTATAATCAATCATTGGACCTCCTAAATAAGATTCTTGGCTATTAAAGTCAGTTTCAAATACTCCCTCTAATTTTTCGGATGAGGAAAGCGTTTTTCCAGAAAGATTAAATGTTTTGTTTATATTACTCAATAATCCTGCCGCAAACCTATTTTGATATTCGCCGAAAGAATTACCAATAGCAATTAATTTCTTCCCGGGGCGGGAATCACTGGAATTGGAAAATGGCATGACTGGCAGATTGGAGATATTGATTTTAAGGAAAGCCAGCCCGCTAAATTCGTCTATCCCCAACAGTTCTGCATCATAGCTAGATCCGTTAAAAATCAACACTTTGTATTTGGCTTCCTCCTTAATAACGGCGTCGCGATAGGTGATGATTAGGCCGTCACTAGTAGCAATAACTCCAGTTCCATTTCCGCTTTGATTCCCCGTATCAGAAATGGAAACTATATTAACCACTGCGGTTGCCGCCTGTGATGCGATTTCATTAACCGAGTCGTCTTCCTTGACTGTTATCTGCTCTGTCTTTTCAATTATGGTTACATTCTCATTGGCTTTCTGGAAAAATTTAAATTTAGAAAAGAATTTAGTGGCGCTCAATTTAGGAAAAATGTAACGATCAACAATAACAGAGCTAACTCCGCCTATAATAAATATAAAGATTATTATTAACAGAAAACGAATAATTTTTTTTACTTTCATTAGAATATTTAGAATTTGTTTTATTATATTGTTGGAAGCCAACGAGAGCTGACAAGCACCAGGCTAACAAGAAAAGTGAACAATATCATATTAGCCACTACCCTTTTCCTTGAAAGAAGATTTAAAAAGTAGCTTTGAGCCAAATCCCACAATACATAATAAAAGATAAGGGCAATCACTCCTGTTGTCAAATATCCAAACGGCCAAAAGTTCATTACCCAAGCAAATTCCGCCATAATCATGCCCAAAAGAATGCTGTAACTCCAAACTAGTTTTCTGCTACTTCTTTTAGTAATCATAAGATCTTGATAACTCACAAACACTGTTACTAACAAGAAGAATATCATTAACTGCCATAAGGGAACGAGAAAATTAAGATAAATCCCGTAAGCGGCAGTATAAAAAAAGAATAAGGTGGTTGCTGCCGAAGCCAGTATCATTCCTCTGGCTGTTTGGTCTTTTGAATAATTATTTAGCCGGTAAGCTCCCAGCAGTGACAAATAATACATCAAGGTGCCAAGAAAAACGAAGACTTGCTTTCCGTAGGTCAAGTCTATTAAATAAAGCATGGCTATTGAGGAGAAGGGAAATGTCACTGGTATAATTGAAAAAAGCCATCTTCCTCCAATTTTCTTCGCTCCCCATAAAGAAAAGACGGTTAGAATTATAACCACAGGAAAAATCAATCCCTGTTTCATGGCAATCATTTCCAGCCCTACAAAAAATACTAAGCTGTAAAATAAAATTCTAAAATGAAGAAACATAATCTTGAAAAAAATTAAATTACAACATCCAGCTATTGTCTCTCTTCTAGCGTCAGCATCACCTCCCTTATCTCTCCTTTACTCCATATCCTAAGTACTACTTCATCTCCCACATTATATTCGTTGATGATGTTCCCCAAGGGATTGTCATCAGTAACTTTCTTTCCGCCAATCTCTAGAATAATGTCATTTTCAACTATGCCCGCTTTATCTGCCGGGGATCCGGGAACCACGGCAAAATCAGTCATTGTTTCTCCGCGCAGAACCAGTGCGCCATAATCAAAGGGGAGATTATTTTCTTTCTGAATTGATTTGTTAAGAATAATGTATCGCACTCCAATAAAAGGAATGGAAACTTTTCCTTCTGTTTGTATCTGATTAACAAACTTTTTAATTTGATTAATAGGCAAGGCGAAGCCGATATTTTCCACACCTTGAGCCATGGCTACGTTTACTCCTACCGCATTTCCATTTATGTCAAGCAATGGTCCGCCTGAATTACCCGGATTAATAGCAGCGTCTGTTTGAATAATATTGGTAAGGCGCTCGGTTCTTCCGGTTCCTGTGCCCGCAGTAATATCTCTTTGAAGTCCTGATATTATTCCTCGGCTTACCGAATTAGAAAATTCTCCTAAAGGATTGCCTATGGCAATTACTGTTTGTCCCACTTTTAAATTATCCGAGTCGCCCAGTTTTAATGCTGAAAAATTATCTCCTTTAATATCAAGAAGGGCAATGTCCAGAAGAGGATGTTGAGCCAAAATACTAGCTGAAAACTCCTTTCCATCACTAGTTACTACGGTATAGTTCGCATCAGTGTCTTCTACTACATGCTTGTTAGTAACAATCATTCCGTCTTCAGATATAAAAAATCCAGAGCCACCGCCTACCTTTCTGGTTTCAGTTTCCGGTTCTCCCTGAGACCTAAAAGGGTTAGAAAAAAACTCGAAACTGAAAGGACCATCAAAAAAACTTCTAAACCTAGGAACATCCTTGGTTATTACTATACTCACTGCCGCTGAAGATGACTTTTCCACAACATCAATGATAGCGGAATCTTCTTGAATTACTATTTCCCTTTGAATCTCCACATTCTCGTTATCTTTTTTATCAGCTAGATTAAGTTTTTCAGCCACTTTGGAAAAAACTGCTTTGCCTATCCCTCCAGCCATAAAACCAAAAAAAGTCCCCGTCGTAGCTGACAGAAAAACAGTCAGTATTATTATTCCCACAATCGGAATTTTTTTAGGTTTGTTGATTTTATCCTCCATAGAACAGGCCTTATTAAATGACTGTAGTTTCTAGTCAAAAAACACGAGCTGAATACTATACTCGTATTTTTTAATTTTGGTTTTGGTTTTTTGCTTTATTTTTCTTCAAGAGAAATAGCACTTACAGGACAACCATCAACTGCCTCCTGACAATTGCAGTTTCCGCATTCTTCAGCAATCACACCGGATTTTCCATTCTCTATTTTGAACACCTCGGGACAGAATGATTCGCATGTGCCACATCCAATGCAAATTTCCTGATTAACAACGGGTTTCAGCATAACTTTTAAAACTTAATAATTTATTAATGTTGAGTTATTATAACGCAAATATAATATTTTTTCAATATATCAATGAGGCATCTCCCTGAAATTCTTTTATTATCTCTTTTTCAAATTCCCTCAGGCTCTCGTCTCTGAATTGCGCCTCGAAACCATCCTTATCCCAATAATAATCTTTCAGGGGGATATATATTTTCATATCACTCATCTTCTCCTCCAGCCAATCAGCAAGATTTTTTTTGCGTACGAAAATCTGCTTTATTTTTACCATCCCTACATCTTCTTCCAACTTCTTTTCCTCTACCTTTACAATATGAAATCCCAGCTCACTCTCTATAATACCACTTCTTTCTCCTTCTTCTATATTAAATACGGATTCAGCCAGCCCGGGAATTAGCTGTTCTTTCGTAGTCCATCCTAGGCCTCCTCCATCTTGAGCAGTTGATCCATCTGAATAATCGCGCGCCACATCTGAAAAGTCCTTTCCACTTTCCAATTCTTTTCCAGCATCTTCTATTTTACTTTTCAATTCGTTGCTGGAGTTATCCTGAGATTCAAAAAATTTTCCCAGTTTTTCTTTGTAAAGATCGGCCTTAACTATTTTTTCCTTGAAATCCTCTATTGTCCATCCATAAAAATTTGCCAAATTTTCCTCTACTGACTGCTTATCCCCATATTCATCCAGTTTCCTTGAAACCTCTTGATCTACAATCTCGTTGGTAATCTTAATGCCGCTCTGACGAGCCAATATTTCAATTACTTTATCCTCAATCATCTTATTGAGTAGTTGTTTTTCCTGAATTTTCATCCTCTTTTTTCCCTCTTCTGTGGAAAAATCAATTCTCAGCCCTATCTGGGAAAAATCTTGATTCTCATAGAATCCCTTTATAGATTTAAGATTGCTGTCAAAATCACCAAGGGTCACGAAATTTTTCGAATCAATTATAGCCGCTGGGTATGGAATATATCTTGAGCTAACGTTGGTTATTTCATTATTAACTCCGAAACCATAGATTAATACTCCTATCAATATCACGTAAGCAACAACAATAATTATCACAGAATAAATTACGGTCGTAGTTTTAACTTTTTCTTTTTTAATATTATCCTTGGTGTCTGTCATAGTTTAATATTTAAAAAAATAATTCCACCATTTTTTATAATTAGGCATGTCTTCTTTTGAGCCATTTTCTTCCTTTTTTTCCGGCTCGCTTTCATTTGTTTCCTGAGAGGGACTAGGCCTTACAACTACCACACTCTCATCTTCTTTCTGGAAATTAAGCTTCTTCTTGGCTTCCCACTCTTGAAATTCCTGAGTTTCAAAATAACCAATTTTGTCTTCCAAGCTTTTATTATCTTGACGAAGTTTTTCCGCTTCTTGCATTAGAATCTCTACCTCCTTTTCAATCTGCCTGTTGCGATAGGCCTCTCGAATAGCTTTATGGGAGACAAAAGCTATTAAGGCTAATCCCCCTAAAACAAAAAGAATGGAAATTACTAAACGTTTTTTTGCCATTTTAATATCGGCTTAAAAGTGGAGCAAATAAAAACCCGATCATTGAAATAACCGCTAAAACGGAAATTATTACCCAAACAATAAAAAATCTTTTTCTTTGCCTTCTAGTTCTCATGTCTTTTATTCTACTAAAATTTACTACAAATAACAAACACCTTAACCCTTGTTAATATCCAGCCACTCCTGCAAAATTATCCTAGCCGCCTCTTGATCATCATATTTTTTAATCCCCTTGACTCCTTTTTCGATAAGATTGGACTGAGCCATCTTGGTAGTAAACATTTCATTCTGATAATACGCTTTTACTTTAAAATTATTTTCCATTATGCTTCCTAGTCGCTCACCCTCGTATTCCACTTTTTCACTGTTTACATAAGAAGGAATTCCGATTATTACCGTATCTATATCCTTTTCAGCAATAATTTCTGCCAGATTTTGCATCAGATTTTTGTCATTTTTCAAGGTTTTATGGATAAACGCCATCCTTGTTTCTTTATCTGCCAAAGCTAAACCGACATCGGATCGTCCCCAATCGATGCCTAAAAAATGGCTTATCTTAGCTGAATTTTCACTCCTTGACATAATATTAATTTTATGCTAGTATTATATGTTATCATCCTGAATGTAGTGAAGTATCTCGTCCTAAATAATATTTTTATACAACGAGATCTCCTGCCTGCCACGCCCGACACGCTTTGCTTAGTCATTGCGGGCGGGCCATCACATAGCTCAGGCTTTTGCGGACAGGTCACCACATTCAGGATATAAGGTTATTTAAAAATTTAGAAAATATAGGAGGAGAATATGTTCAAAAAAATTCTCGCAGTAATAGCAATGATTGCGATAATGGCTATTGAGCTGATGGGAGAAAAAGTCACAGAAACAATTTTCTCTGCTTTATATCTAACAGCTCTTATTACCGCGACAGCGACCGGAGCATTCTTTATTCTCGCGGCAAAGCCTATTCTCACATATGTACCACATCTGATATTTCTGGTGTCAACTATAATATTCATTCTAATGGATACGGCACGAAGGAGCTTTCAAATTAAAATTATCTAATTCATATCCCCCTCGAAACCATTTATATATAACTTAATAGTTTGTATAGGTTTCGGGGGATTTTGTTTTTAAAAATCATAATCTCGTTAAAATTTCTGCTCCCTTTTCCGTTATCACGATCGTATCTTCAAAATGAGCCGATAATTTTCCATCCTTTGTTTTAAACGTCAAACCGTCATCATCTAATACAATTTCATAATCCCCTTCATTTACCATCGGTTCTAATGCCAGAGTCATGCCGGGCTTTAATTCTAAGTCCTGGTATTTTTTATTATAAAAATTAGGAACTTGCGGATCTTCGTGGACAGCGTAGCCCACGCCATGGCCGACTAATCTGCGAATAACAGAAAATTTATTTCTCTCCACATATTTTTGGACTGCTTTGGAATAGCTACTCAAATTATTACCGGCTTTTAATTCTTTTATTCCGATATCCAGACTTTTCCTAGTCACATCAATAAGTTTTTGTGCTTTTTCCGAAATTTTTCCTATTGCGAATGTCCGTGCCATATCTAAATACATATTCTTATATTTCATGCCAACATCAATTTTTAAAATATCACCGTTTTTTAAAACTTTATCTTTTTGCGGCACACCATGAACTACTTCGTTATTTACAGAGATGCAAAGAGTGGCAGGAAATGGCTTGCTAGTTCCATCTCCGTACCCCTTAAATGATGGCTTGCCACCAGTACGAAAAACAAGCTTCTCAGCAAGCTTGTCCAAATCAAGGGTACTTATTTTAGTACGTGCTATGGTATGCACTTTTCCTTCTAACACTTTCATTGCCTCGGCCAATTTCTTTCCTCCTTCTCGCATAGCTGCTATTTCTTTCTTGTTTTTTATAGTTACATTACTCATATTTTTCCAAATCACTGGCTATATCCTTAAATACCCCATCAACATCTTGTTCTCCATTAATTTCCAGTAATATTCCTTGATTTCTGTAATATTCAACCACCGGAACTGTTTCTTGGTTAAAAATGTCGAGGCGCTTTTTCACTCCCTCGGGAGTATCATCTTTTCTCTGATTTAATTCTCCACCACAGTCGGGGCACCTATCATTAACACCTTTTACATCTTTCCCTATCTTCATATTTTTCCCGCAATTAGAACAACCGACACGCATAGAAATTCTTTCAATTGATTCTGCTTCAGAGAGCTTAATAAAGATAACCTTGTCCAGTTTTCTGTCATTATCTTTAAACGCAACTGCTACTTTCTCTACCTGACTAATTGTTCTCGGAGCACCATCTAGTATGATTCCTTTTTCTGCAGGCGCCCTACTTACTTGCTCACTAATAACTCTAACAATTACATCATCAGGGGCTAGTTCCTTTTTCTTATTTATAATTTCATCTAATTCTTTTCCCAGCGGAGTATCCTCTTTGGCTTGTTCCCGAAGAGATGAGCCCATTTCAATATGAGCTAGATTAAATTTTTCCGCCAAAAGCTTTGCTTGCGTACCCTTGCCGCATCCTTGCGGACCAATAATAACTAAATTCATACTAGTCTATATTAAAAACCTTCGTAGTCTCTCATAACCAACTGGCTTTCTATTTGCTTAATCGTTTCTATAACCACTGCAACCACAATCAATATGCTTGTACCACCTACGGTCAGAGCCTGTATTCCTGTAAATCCCTGCACAATAAGGGGTAGGACGGCAATAAGGCCTAAAAACAAAGAACCAGTAAGGGTTATTCTATTCATTACTTTATGCAGATATTCAGCCGTAAACTGTCCTGGGCGGATCCCAGGAATATATCCTCCCTGCTTCTGAAGATTATCTGAGATCTTATTGGGATCAAAGATTACGGCTGTATAAAAATAAGTGAAGAGGACTACCAAAACAAAATACATTATCCCGTAAAACCATTGGTTCTGAAAAATATTACTTACAAAAGTAGCCATGCCAGCCATTGTCTGGTTATTGACCTGCGACAAAAAACTAGCTATCATCCCAGGAAAAAGCATAATGGAAATAGCGAAAATGATCGGTATTACTCCCGCCTGGTTAACCCTAAGTGGTAAATGAGTAGGGGTTCCCCCATACATTTTCATTCCTCGAATTCTCTTGGCATAAGAAATAGGGATATTTCTTTGGCCTTCAGTTATAAGCACTACCCCAGCAACAGTTATTATGGCTATAGCCACAAATAAAAGATAGATGAAAATTTTAGTAGAATCAAAGGTCGCAATCAATCGCGTAGCCCCTGTAGGCAAACTAGCTACGATTCCAGCGAAAATTATTATAGACACTCCATTGCCTATTCCTTTCTCAGTGATAAGCTCTCCTAGCCACATTAAAAATACGGTTCCCGCAGTAGCCACAATTATGATGATAGCCATATCGTATGACGTCAGAGCACCCAAGACTCCTTGAGAACTCAGGAGAGATATCATTCCAAAAGTTTGCATACCAGCTAAAGGAACCGTGATCCAGCGTGTCCACATATTAAATTTCTGTCTTCCAGCTTCTCCCTCTTCCTTGTAAAGTTGTTCCAATTTAGGAATAATCATTGTCAGAAGCTGCATAATAATAGATGCGGTGATATAGGGACCAACTCCCAGAAGCACAATTGATATATTACTAAGTCCTCCTCCGGAGAAAATATTTAATAATCCAAAGAATTGGTTATTTTCAAAAAATGATTTTAGCTGACTAGTATCCACTCCTGGTAGAGGAACATTAGCTGCTATTCGGAACACAACCAAAAGAGCAAGAATAAACAAAATCTTATTCCGCAGCTCTTTAACTTTAAATATTTGTATTATTTTTTCAAACATTTACTAGAAAGGCATAAGAAACAACAATTAAAATGAGTTGTGGTGTTTATTTTTTATTGTTTGTATCTTTACCTGTAGTTTTTTTATTATCAGGCAGCTTCCCTCCCGCTTTAACAATAGCAGCCTCGGCTGATTTCGAAAGAAGAATATCTTTTCCAATAATTAATTTTTTGATCAATTTTCCGTCACCCAAAACCTTTATACCGTTCTTGGCCTCTATTTTACCAACTAACCTCACCTTTATCAAACTTTCTACACTAATAGCGTCTCCACTTTTAAATTTCTTGTCCAAATTATTTAAATTAATATTAAACTTTTTCGGACGACGAGATTTAAATCCTCTAATCTTTTTTAACCGCTCAATTAAAGAAGAGCGACCACCCTCAAACAAAGGGTCGGATTTCGCGCCTGATCGAGATTTTTGTCCTTTCATTCCCCGACCAGAATAGGTTCCTCTCTTTCCTCCTCTTCCTATTTTTTTCACCGTTTTCTTTTTCCTAATTTTCAGTTGATGAATTTGCATATATTTTTAACTTTGTTTAGGTTCTTTTAATTCCTTAAGTGCCTCAATAGTTGCTCTGGCAACATTAAGCTTATTTGACGTACCAAGCGACTTAGAAACCACGTCTCTTATTCCTGCAAGGTCTACTACTGCGCGAACTGCGCCTCCAGCAATAATTCCTCGTCCCTTCTTAGCAGGTCTTAGAAGTATCTTAGCACTTCCCATTTTTTTCCAAATATCATGAACAATGGTGCCATTAACTGTTTTGACATCTATCATATGCTTCTTTGCGTCGTTATACGCCTTACCAATCGCAACAGAAACGTCGGCTCCCTTAGACACTCCTACTCCTACTTTTCCTTTTCTGTTTCCAATAACTAAAGTAGCCCTAAAACTGAACCTTCTTCCGCCCTTAACTACACGAGTAACCCTAGCTAAGTCTAGTAGCTTTTGTTCAAATTCCGGTTTTTCTCTTCTGCTGAATTTTTTCCTTGCCATGATGTTATAGTTTTAAAATTTTAATCCTCCCTTTCGCGCTTCTTCAGCTAATGCCTTTACTTTTCCATGATACTTGTAACCGCCCCTGTCAAAAACGACAGCTGTAATTTTAGCTTTGGAACATTTTTCTGCAACCAATTTTCCTATCTTGCCTGCATTTTCTAAATTACTTTTCTTTGATTTCGCAGAAAGATCCTTTAAACTGGCAGAGGCCAACACCAGTCCCTTATTATCATCAACTACCTGGACATAAATATTTCTAATGCTTTTGAAAATTAAAAATCTAGGTTTTTGAGAAGTGCCAAAAACATTCGCCCTAACACGTTTTTTTCTCTGCAATCTTAATTTGTTCCTACTTAATTTTTTCATAAAAATCAGCTAATTATTATTCTGTTGCTACAGCCTTCTTTCCTTCCTTTTTTCTTACTATTTCTCCAACGTACCGAAATCCTTTTCCTTTATATGGCTCTACGGGCTTAAGTGCCCTTATATCGGCAGCTAACTGACCCACTTTTTGCTTGTCAATTCCAGAAATTGTCATAATATTGTTGTCGATTTTAACTTCCATGTCTCCAGGAATTTCTACTTCAACTGGATGAGAGAATCCCAGTGCCATATTAATTTTTTTACCCTGCAATGCCATTCTAAATCCTACTCCATTAAGTTCCAGTTGTTTTTCAAATCCCTTAGATACTCCTTCCATCATATTCTCAATTAGCTTAGCGGTAGTTCCCCAAATCGCAGAAGTTTTTTTGGATGACTTTGCTTTTTCTACCAATATATTATTTTCTACCGACTTAATTGCCACTTCCGGATTACACACAAAGTCAAGCGCTCCTTTCGGACCACTTACTATAATTTTACTACCCTGAATCTCTGCTTTTACTTCTTGGGGTATTTTAATTGGTTTTTTGCCTATTCTACTCATATTATTTAACTTACAATAATTACCAAACTTCACAAATGCATTCTCCTCCTAATCCTATTTTGCGCGCTTCTGCACCTGTCATTACTCCCTTGGGTGTTGAGATCACCGCAATCCCGTATCCATTCTTAACTTTTCCTATGTTATTTTTCTTAACATAAATTCTTTGTCCTTCCTTACTCACCCTCTTTATTCCCGTTATCGCTGGTGTTTTTCGTGTAGTGGAAATCTTATTATACTTGAGGATAATTTTTATTGTTTCTAATTTTTCCGATTTATCCTTTCTGACCACTTCAATAAAATCATTTTTCTCCAAAATTTTAGCAATAGCCATCTTTAACTTAGAGGCTGGAATTATCACCTCTTTGTGCCCGGACATTTGGGCGTTTCTTATTCTAGTTAACATATCACTTATTGGATCTAACATATCCTAATTTTGTCCGAATTATATCCGAATTAAGTTCGAATATAATTTGGATATAATTTTTATCTTACTACCAACTACTCTTCTTAATCCCAGGGATTTCTCCTTTTTCAGCCAATTCTCTGAAACATATACGACACATATCAAATTTTCTGAGGTACCCTCTTTTTCTTCCACACTTCCAGCATCGATTAACAGCCCGAGTAGAGAATTTCGGTTTTTTCATTGCTCTAGCTTGTGTTGATTTCTTTGCCATATCCTAATTTTTTATCCTAATTATATTCTAACTCTAATTCTCATCTTTCAATGGAAACCCTAGTGACTTAAATAATTCCTTTCCTTCTTTTTTATTTTTTGCTGTTGTAGCCACATTGATTTGAAAACTAAAAATATTTTTTACTTTTTCTGGATGAATTTCAGGAAAGACAATGTGTTCCTTTATGCCAACGTTCAAATTTCCTGAGCTGTCTATCGACTTAGAACTGTCTATTCCTTGAAAATCGCGCGTTCTAGGAAAAGCAATATCAACCAAGCGATCAATGAAATGCCACATTCTTTTCCCGCGTAAAGTAATCTTGATTCCCACTTCTTGTCCTGCCCTGATTTTAAATCCAGAAATAGCTTTTTTAGCTTTAGTTTTGACCGGATTCTGTCCCGTTATCTCTCTTAATGAGCTTACAATCTCTTCTACTCTTTCAGCTTCTCCAGAAGCACTCCCTATCCCTACATTAATAATGACTTTTTCTATTTTAGGGACAGCCATATCATTACCATAGCCAAACTTATCCTTCATGGCAGGTATAACTTTTTTTATATATCTTTCTTTAAAATTTAACATAATGATTTGGATTATTTTTCTGCAATTTCTGATTTACATTTTTTACATATTCTAATTTTATTTTTTCCTTCAATTTTGTATCCTACTCTCGTAATCTTCCCGCAACTAGAGCAAACCAGCATAATATTCGAGATGCTAACAGGAGCAGGAATTTCCACTATTTGACCCTTTTCTCCTTCTTTCTTTGGGCGAATATGTCTTTTGGCAAGATTTAATTTTTCTACTATAATCTTGTTTCCTTTTAATAAAACACGCAGAACTTTACCGCGCTTACCTCGGTCTTTACCAGAAATTATTTGAACTTGATCTCCTTTTTTAATTTTCATATTTTATTCTATAACACCTCTGGAGCTAATGATGCAATTTTGTGAAATCCTTTTTCCTTTATTTCTCTGGGGATAGGGCCAAAGATTCTTGTTCCTCTTGGGTCTGTTCCCTCTAAGATAACAGCGGCATTTTCATCAAAACGAATATGTGACCCATCCTTCCTTCTTAGTGGTTGTCTTTGCCTGACTATTACTGCTCTCAATTTCTCCCCCTTCTTTACCATACCTTGTGGCTCGGACGATTTAACGGAAACTGCAATAATGTCTCCAATATGAGCATAGCGGCGTCTAGTGCCGCCTAAAACCTTAAAACACTCAATAATTTTTGCTCCTGAATTGTCCGCTACTTTTAGTTTTGTTTCTGCTTGTATCATATATTTAACTTGTAAAAACAGTGAATCTCTTATCTTTACTTATTGGCTTACATTGAAAAAACTCAACCGCATCGCCCGTTTTATACTTATTTTCCGGATCATGAACCTTATATTTTTTAGTCGTACGATATTTCTTCAAATACTTAGAGTGGGTTTTAAGGCCGCCAACGCTCACCACAAGAGTTTTATCCGTTTTATCACTGACAACCATTCCTCTCATTATTTTTTTCTTTTTACTTATTTTATCTGACATAATTTTTAAAATTAAACAAACTGATTAACTATTACTTTTTTCATTTAAAACTGTCAATATTTTAGCAACGTCTTTTCTGGCATTACGATATTCTCTATGGTTCTTAACCTGCTTGGAAGCAATGTCAAATCTTAGCTTTCTAACCAATTCTTTTTTATCTTCCAGAAGCTTCTTAAGCTCATTCTTATTTTTTTCCTTTATTTCACTTATTTTCATATATCTACTTCTTGATAAATTTAGTTTTCACTCCTAACTTATAAGATGCTAGTTTCATTGCCTTTTTAGCTATTCCCTCCGCAACACCATCCATTTCAAATAGTATTTTTCCAGCCTGCACCTTAGCTACAAAATGATCAACGGACCCCTTGCCCTTTCCCATAGGAGTCTCGTCTCCTTTTTTAGTCATGGGCTTGTCAGGAAATATCCTAATCCATATCTTTCCACCTCTTTGAACATATCTAGTCATTGCTCTTCGCGCAGCTTCAATCTGTCGAGAAGAAATCAGCCCTCCACTCAAAGTTTTCAGTCCGAAGCTTCCAAAGATAATCTTAGCTCCCCTAGTAGCTTTTCCTTTCACCTTACCTCCTCTTTGAAGCTTTCGATATTTAACTTTTTTGGGCATTAACATATGATTTTGTCTACGAATTACGAACTTTTACGAAACTACGAAATCTAAATTTACATCTATATCAAGCTAACATTTTCTGTTCGTAATTTCGTACGAATTCGTACTTCGTAGAGATTACTCAAATTTCTCTCCTTTGTGTATCCAGGCTTTTATTCCTATTGCACCGTAAGTAGTTCTTGCGGTCGCACGGGCAAAATCAATATCCGCTCGGAGCGTATGTAGTGGTATCGTTCCTCTGGAAAGCCACTCTCTTCTTGACATTTCTGCCCCATCCAGTCTTCCTGCTATTTCAATTTTCACGCCCTTAACATTCCTATTTTTCTCAACTTGATCAAGAGTCGATTTAAGAACTCTCCTGAAAGGCATTCTTTTCTCTAATTGTTCAGCAACATTCTGAGCAACTAAAGAGGCGTTTTCTTCAAACTGTCTTATTTCCTGAGCTTCAATTTTAAGATCTATTTTTTTCCCCGGGTAAAATTCCTTTTTTATTAAATTGCTAATATCTTCAATTCCAGTTCCTCCTCTTCCGATCAAAACACCTGGCCTAGAGGTTTTAATAATAATTCTAATAACATTAGCCGACCTTTCCATCTCAACATCTGAAATAGAAGCATCTTTCCAGCGTTTCATTATAAGACGCCGTATCTGAATATCATCTTTCAGATTTTTAGCATATTCTTTTTTCTCAAACCATCTGGACCTCCAGTTAGTGACAATATTCAAACGAAGTCCCTTAGGATTAACTTTTCTTCCCATAAAAATTATATTTTTTTATTACTTATCCTGACTTTCTTCTAAAAATTTTCTTCATCCATCCGCCTTTTTGACCATCCCTTTTCGCTTCTTTTTCTTCCTTAAATTCTTTTTTAAATCCCTCCTCTGTTTTTTCCTCATCTTTTTCTTCTTCTTTTTTTTCTTTTTTAATTTCTTTTTCTTCTTTTTTTCTGGCCTCTTCTCTTTCTTTCTTCTCTTTTGCTAATTGTTCTTTTGTTTTCCTATTCTTGCCCTCCACTCTTTCCTCCAGAGTAATTAACACATTGGAGGATCTCTTTAAAATCATAGTAGCTCGTCCATATGCTCTGGGCATCCATCTCTTTAATTTCACGCCCTCTCCAACTTGAATATCATAAATATACAAATTATCCTTATCTAAGCCGAAATTATTTTCTGCGTTAGCGATAGCACTGTTCAACAGTTTTATGATATACGGGCTCGATTTCTTAATAGTATTATCTGCATAAACCCGAGCATCAGAAACATCAAGTCCCTTGACAAGGCCGGCAACCAACCTTACTTTTTTTGGTGATATTCTTAAGTTACTAATTTTGGCTATTGCTTTCATAATTTTTTATCTATAAACTATTTCTTTTCTTCAGTTTCGGCCTTGGCTGATTTAGCGGCATCCAACTCTTTCTGCTTTTCTGCTGTTTCTATTTCTTTTTGCATCCTTCCCCCATGACGGACAAACTTGCGAGTGAGAGAAAATTCGCCCAATCGATGTCCCACCATTTCCTCCGTTATATAAACCGGGGTAAAATCCTTGCCATTATGCACACTAAAAGTAAATCCGATCATTTCTGGAGTAATAGTACAGGCTCTTGACCATGTTTTAATAACCGATTTATCTCCCGGCTTCTTGTCTATTATCTTTTTTAACATCCTTTCGTCCACATAGGGTCCTTTTTTTAAACTTCTAGACATAAATTTTACTATTTTCTCTTCTTAATTATGAATTTATTACTATACTTATTCTTTTTACGCGTTTTCTTTCCTAGCGCCGGTTTACCCCACGGGGTTTTGGGATGCTTAAGCCCAATACCTTGTCGACCCTCTCCTCCTCCGTGAGGATGATCAACCGGATTCATTGCAGATCCTCGAACTGTAGGACGAATGCCTTTCCATCGACTCTTTCCGGCTTTTCCTCCAATGATTCTATTGTGCTCAAAATTACTAACCCGGCCTATTGTAGCATAACATTCTTTATCTACAAGACGCATTTCCCCAGAAGATAATTTAAGCTGAGCCAAGTTTCCATCGGTTCCCATGAGAGTTGCTCCTGATCCTGCGCTCCTGATAATTTGGCCTCCCCTCCCTGGAAACAATTCTATATTGCAAATAATGGTTCCTGCCAGAATACTTTTAAGCTTAGTTCTATTGCCTTTTTTAATAGGAGCTTTTTCGCTGGTTAATACCTCTTTGCCTTTTTTCATTCCTTCAGTGGCTAAAATATACCTTTTCTCTCCATCCTTATAGTTGATAAGAGCAACTAGTGAGCTTCGGTTAGGATCCTTCTCGATAGATACTATTTTTCCAGGAACATCAGTCTTATCTTGCTTGAAATCTACTATCCTGTATCTTTTCTTGTGCCCACCTCCTTTATGGCGAACAGATATTTTTCCCTGTGATCTCCCTGATTTATTCGTCTTTTTTGCCAATAGCTTCTTTTCCGGCTTATTGTCGGTTAGTTCGTCTGGCTTCACAATAGACATCTGCCTTCTGCCAGCAGTATTTCTTTTATAAACTTTTATTGCCATAATGATATAATTCTCTAATCTACACTAATTAATTCACTAATTATCTCTAATAGTTATTCGCGAATATTCGGGATTGGATTCGGGTTGATTCGCGATTTAATTTCACACTCCTTCAAATAATTCGATTTTATCTCCCTCCTTAAGAGTGACCATAGCTTTTTTGTATCCTGATTTCCATCCCGTCTTTGCGCCATATTTTCTACTCTTGGAAGGCACATTAATAATATTAACTCTTGTCACCACCACTTTGTATAATTCCTCTATAGCCTTCTTTATATTTTTCTTATTAGCATCTTTAGTAACCTTAAAAATATACTTATTTTCTACCATCTTGTCATGGGATTTTTCGGTAATCCATGGTTCAATTAAAAATCTGCAAGCGGTTTCCGATAATCCAATTGGAGTTATGTTTTTTTTCTTTGCAGTCTTAATAGGGAAAGTTTTCTTTTTTTCTTCTTTTTTATCTATAGTCTTACTATTTTCATCACTAGCGGACTTTTTCTTTTTACTAAATAAACCCATAATTTTTGCTGGTTATTTATTCTTATATTTATCCTCTAGATATTTAACAGAGTCCTTACTTAACAATAAGTATTTATTATTAAGGATATCAAAAACATTCAAATTGCTGGTTAAAATATTATTGGCTTTATCAATATTCTTACTAAACATGCGCCAATCTTTTTCCTTATCGGAGAATCCGATTAAAACATTTTTATCAATTTTTAGTTTTCCTAAAGACTTAGAAAAATCTTTCGTCTTTTTTTGAGACAGTTTAATTTCATCAACAATCATCAAATCCTTACTTCTGGTCTTTTCGCTTAAAGCAATCATAATCCCCTTTTGCCTCATTTTTTTATTAATGTCTCTTTTAAAATTTCTATTCTTAGTAGGTCCGAAAGTTACTCCTCCCTTTCTCCAAATAGGGTTTTTAACTGATCCTGTCCTAGCTCTTCCCGTACCCTTCTGCTTCCATGGCTTTTTACCTGACCCCTTCCTATCGCTTCTGCCTTTAGTATGAGCAATGACTTTTCTTTTACCAGCTGACAAAGCAACGTACACTTGATGGAGAAGACTGTTATTTGACGGCAAACCAAAAACACTTTCAGACAGGCTTATGTCACCCATCTTCTTTCCCGTTAAATTGTGTACTGCAACTTTAGGCATAAATTTGAAAAATTAATTCGCTGATATTTCCACTATTCTTCCAGCTACTCCAGGCACTGCCCCCTTCACTCCTATCAGATTCTTATCTTTATTTATATAAACTACTTTGACATTTTTAACAGAAACTCGCTTTCCGCCCATTCTGCCGGCCATTTTCTTTCCTTTTACCACATGCTCTGGAAATGCACTACCGATTGATCCAGGAGCCCGTAAATCATGTTTGTGTCCATGTGTTCTCGGAGACCCGGAAAAACCATGCCTCTTTACTACGCCCTGAAACCCCTTAGCCTTGGATAATCCACTAATTTTCACTTTATCTCCTTCTTTGAAAATTTCTACCGTTATTTTGCTTCCCTTTTTTATACCGCTCTTATTTTCACTTAAACGAAATTCTTTCTTGTGGGTTTTGTTTTTTGTTTTAGGAATTTCTATCTGCGCTGCGTTATAACCATCTTTTTCCGAAGATCTAACTAGAGACACAGTGTTCGGCTCACATTCAATAAGGGTTACATTAAGTGCTCCCTTGTCTTTATCGTACACGGTCGTCATTCCTAATTTTCTTCCGAGTATAAATTTTGCCATTTTTTTCTGCGAGTGAAACGAGTAGTTATAAAAAATGAGCATCCCGCATTAATTCACTTTTAGAACTTTATATTATTAACAGCTTGGCCGTAGGCGATCCCGTGAATGAAATTATAAGTTACTTAGCAACTTACTTCGGAATTTAGTGCGGGACAACTACCTTAACTATTTCCAAATAAAAAACTGGTCTCAATGCCAGTTAACCCCCACACCAAATCTTAATTAAACATTGGGAGATCTTTTACCGCCCTGCCAAAATTAACTTAATAATTTGGTGTGGGGGTAAAAACTAATTGGCTAGTTGAGTATCCCGCCCAGGCGGGACTTTAACTAGTGATAAATTTTACATTAATATTCACATGCTACATTTTAATTTCAATGTCAACTCCTGCGGGCAAATCGAGATTTGTCAGATTGTCAATCGTTTTTGGATTAGGGTTCCAAATATCAATTAGTCGTTTATGGACTCGCATTTCATACTGATCACGAGCATCCTTATGAACGAAAGATGATCTGTTAACAGTAATTTTGTGAATTTCCGTAGGAAGAGGAACAGGTCCGGTTATGCTAGCACCAGAGCGCTCAGCTGTTTCCACGATTTGTTTAGCTGACTGATCTATTATTTTATTGTCATAGGCCTTTATTTTAATCCTGACCCTTGTGGATTGTTCTTCCTCTTCCTTTTTTTTCGCCACCATCTAAATTAAAACTTATTGTTTATTAAGTTAACACAAGCGAGTATAAATTGTTTATACTCGCATAGTTATCTTAAGTTTATTTTGTAATTTTGGTAACTACTCCAGCTCCAACTGTCTTGCCTCCTTCACGGATAGCGAATCGCATTCCTTCTTCCATAGCTACCGGAACTACTAATTTAACCTTTAGGTTTACAGTATCTCCAGGCATAACCATCTCAGTTCCTTCAGGAAGTTCGACTTCTCCAGTAACGTCAGTGGTTCGAACATAAAACTGAGGCTTGTATCCTTTAAAAAACGGCGTGTGTCGTCCACCCTCTTCCTTGGTTAATATATAGACTTCGCTATCAAATTCAGTATGAGGAGTAATAGATCCTGGTTTTGCCAAAACCTGGCCTCTTTCAATTTCCTCTTTCTTGGTTCCTCGAAGAAGAACCCCAGCATTGTCTCCAGCTTGCCCTTTATCCAAGGATTTATTAAACATTTCAATTCCTGTAACCACGGTTTTCTGAGTTGGCTTAATACCCACTATCTCTACTTCTTCGTTTATATTCACAATGCCCCTTTCAATTCTTCCAGTTACAACAGTTCCCCTGCCCTCAATTGAAAAGATGTCTTCAATGGGCATCAGATAGGGCTTATCAACATCGCGAACAGGTTCTGGAATTTTTTCATCCAAGGCGGTTATAAGGTCCATAATCGGCTTGGCAACTTCATCATCAGCTGACTTAGCCTCCAAAGCTTTAAGTGCTGAGCCACGAATTATCGAAACATTATCACCATCAAATTCATACTTGGAAAGAAGTTCCCTAACTTCAGCTTCCACTAAATCTATAAGCTCTGGATCATCAACCATATCAACCTTATTTACAAATACAACTATAGATGGAACGCCCACTTGACGAGCCAAAAGTATATGCTCTCTTGTTTGAGGCATAGGCCCATCAGTAGCGCTAACTACCAAAATAGCTCCGTCCATTTGAGCGGCGCCTGTAATCATGTTTTTGATATAGTCAGCATGTCCCGGACAGTCAACATGGGCGTAATGCCTTTTTTCAGATTCATACTCACAGTGAGAGGTTGCAATAGTAATCCCACGCTCCTTTTCTTCCGGAGCTTTATCAATCTCATCGACTCCCTTTGCTTTAGCCAAGCCCTTAAGACTTAGAACATGAAGTATTGCAGCAGTAAGGGTGGTTTTACCATGATCGACATGTCCGATTGTTCCTACGTTTACATGGGGTTTTGATCTTTCAAATTTTTCTGCCATATTTTTGGTCTTGGCGAATATATTGCGGGAGAATTTATAAAGATTATTAAAGAGATGCTCCGCAAATCGTCCGCGAATTAAATTACTTATTATTAATAATTATTTTTGTTTTCCTGGTAGCCACTCTAGCATATTTTACCCATTTTGACAACATTTTTCCAATAAAATCTGTGGATAACTGGCTAAACACGACTAACGCCCAACAGAGAATATCTTA
>BDTH01000018.1 GCA_002923195.1 bacterium BMS3Abin15 | reverse complement strand
GATTTACCAGACAAACCAGTTGGCTTACATTGGCATAATCACGGATATTACCTTTTTTATCGGGGTTTTCGTCTCGCCACTGCTTAGCGGTTTTTCCAAATAGAGCCATATTTAGCACATCGGCTTCGTTGGCATACACAAAACTTGTTTGCTTGGGAGTAAGATTATCGGGTATCAGGTTTCCCTTTACGGCATCGGTATGTATGCGGTAATTTATTTTGGTAAGTTGTCGTTTAATATTCCAGTCAAGTTCTTTTGACTGCTGGCTTTTTAGGTATTGAAATTCCTTAATCAGATAAAATTTGAATTCTACCGAAACCCAGGAAGCAAACTCCAATGCAATGTCGATGTGTGCATAAGTTCCTCCATATCGCCCGGATTTAGATTGTAAACCAATGGCATTGGTTGTAGAAATCCATTTTTGCGGAGACAAAACAAAATGATTGTAACCGGCTTCATTTCTAAACAGGTCGAATTCGACCTGTTTAAAATTCGGGTTATTGAGTTTTTCCCAAAGTCCGAGTAACTCGATAGTATTTTTGCTTCGCATCCAATTTTTTATAATATCTCTTGGAGCTTCAGGATTCTTAAATTTTGCAATGTCAGTTATGCAAATAAAATCCTCTTGCCGGGTTTGAGTAAAAGCAACTTCTACACCCTTAACTTCTATTTTTGTATTTTTTTTAATCATAACAAATTCCTTTTTAAACAGGTCAAATTCGACCTGTTATTTCTAAAACCCTCGAATTCGGGGGAATTAAAACTACTCATCTTTCAGCCCTGTCTGCGTGTTACGCACAGACAGATCAATTTTAGCAAGGTTTTCAGCAATACGTTTGTTTAAAATTGCTTCCTCTTTTAACTGTTCTTCAAATTCGGCTTTTAAACTTGTAAAGCGTTCGTTAAAATCAAAGTCATCTTCTTCGTCAACCAAACCAACATAACGTCCTGGAGTTAAAACATAATCCAATTCTTTTACTCTCTCTATACTTGCAGCATTACAAAAACCTTTTACATCTTCATAATCCCCATCAGGATTTCGCCAGTTGTGGTAAGTGTCGGCAATTAATTGTATATCTTCTTTTGAGAGTTCTCGTGTTCTACGGTTTATTAAATGTCCCATATTTCGGGCATCAATAAAAAGAATTTCATTGCTTCGGTCTCTGTATTTTCCATTGCTACGATTACGGCTCATAAACCATAAGGAAGCAGGTATTTGTGTATTCAAAAACAATTTGGCAGGAAGATTTACAATGCAGTCAACCAAGCCTTCTTCAATTAGTTTTTGTCTAATATCTCCTTCTCCCGAAGTTTTAGAAGTTAAAGAGCCTTTTGCTAAAACAAAACCAGCCTGTCCGCTTGGTGCAAGATGATAAATGAAATGTTGTATCCAGGCATAGTTGGCATTTCCTGTTGGTGGTGTTCCATATTGCCAACGCCCATCTTTACGCAATAAATCACCACTCCAATCGCTTACATTAAATGGCGGATTTGCAATGATGTAATCACATTTTAAATCTTTATGTGCATTATTTAAAAACGAGCCTTCGTTATTCCATTTTACTTGTGAACTGTCCAACCCACGAATGGCAAGATTCATCTTTGCCAGTCGCCAGGTTGTTTGATTGCTTTCCTGTCCGTAAATTGAAATATCATTTATTTTTCCTTGGTGTTCAGTAACAAACTTTTCAGATTGCACGAACATTCCACCAGAACCACAACAAGGGTCAAAAACTCGTCCTTTGTATGGCTCCAACATTTTAACCAATAGTTCTACAACACTTCTTGGAGTATAGAACTGTCCGCCTTTTTTCCCTTCGGCAAGTGCAAATTCACCTAAGAAATATTCGAAAACGTGTCCGAGAATATCGGCACTTCTTGATTTTGCATCGCCTAAGGCAATGTTTCCAATCATATCAATGAGTTCTCCCAAACTTGTTGGGTCAAGATTTTGTCGTGCATAAACTTTTGGCAAAACACCTTTTAATGATGGGTTTTCCTTTTCAATTGCGTCCATCGCTTCATCAACGGTTTTTCCAATGGTCGGTTGTTTTGCTTTTGATAAAAGAAAATTCCAACGTGCATCACTTGGCACGAAGAACACATTTTCAGCTTTGTATTCGTCTTTGTCTTCGGGGTCTGCTCCTGTGTATTCTCCTTCTCCGGATTTTAACTTTTCAAAAAGTTCTTCAAAAGCATCAGAGATGTATTTTAAAAATATCAATCCGAGTACAACATGTTTGTATTCCGCTGCATCAATGTTTTTCCTCAATTTGTCAGCCGATTTCCATAGTTGTTTTTCCAATGGTTCGTCTGTTCCGTTATTATTCTTTTTTGCCATATATTAATTCCTTGATTCAATTCGTAAAGATACTTGTTTTTGTCTGAGCGTTGGCTAAAAAATAGCTCTTTTGGTTTTTTCGGGTTGGCTTTTTTTGCGTGTCGGCAAAAAACCAAATGTGCTATTTGTGCGGTGGCATTTCCTTTTAGTTTTTTATTTGCTAAAAAAATTTCTTTCATTGTTCTGGTTTTTCTTCGCCTTGCCCATAACGGTTTGGCTATGCTGCGTGCCGCATTTTATTGTTTAATTCATTTTTTGGGTTTAATTCCCCGACGCTCTGCGTCGAAATAGAAAAGGAATTTCTACTTGATACCTCGTACCCTTGGGTCGAGGTAGTTCATTTTTTCTATTTTCCCGATGTTTTAATAAGTGCTTAATATGTTTATCTACAACTAATTGCGGCATGAAGTATAGCTGATGTTGGGCAATGTTTTATTTTGTTGGTTTCAGTCTGTTAAGAGTTTTATCTATTTGAATTTTGTCTATAATGCTTTTAACAATTTTGTCAACATAAGAACCATTTCTATAATCAGCTGGGGCAATAAAATTAACTCTTCCTTCATCCATTAATTTTTCTGTTTTGTTTTTTGCACCTTTTGTGTTTGGTTTATAGACAGCTATTGAATGTCCTCCTCTATCTTTAACTAATCGAAAACAAGGAATATCCGTATCTCCATCTCCAATATACACCATATTTGAAAAGGGAATTGCTCTATTTTCTTCTGGAATAAACTTATTAATTATTTTATTATCACTAATGTCAAGGCTCCCTTTATTAATTCTAAAAAGATATTGTGTTTTCGTCGTATAGTTAATTGCAAGGGCAGGCCAAACGGCTACTCCATTATGGTCATAGAAAAAAGAAGAAGCATAAATTGCTTTGAATTTTTTAGCAAGTTTTGTTCCTTCAATCATTTCACGTATACCAGATGACACAATATAATGCTCAACCTTTATTCCACTTTCAACTCCGTATTTATTTATTCGTTCAAACCAACCATCCTCTTGACTTGTTCCATTTGGATATGAAAGAATTCCTTTAAAAAATGATAGGTTTTTCCCATAATCTTTAAAGTCTTTTTCTCTTACTGGAACGGTGGCTGCGCTTGCCTTATCTAACATAAGCTTCATATAAACAAGGATGTTATCAGCTTGATGTTTTTTTGATACTGAACCGACTTCAGTCCAGAAGTTCTTTTTGTTCATGCCAATTGCTGGAATAAAATTGCGTTCCTGCATATTACCAGGTGAAAGTGTTCCGTCAAAGTCATAAATTAATGCAAACGGTATTTTTTTCTTTTTCATAAATTCATCCTTTTGGTGGAAATGGGTCATTCCCATAACTGTTTCGAGCTCGAATTTTCCCATTTCTATCTTTTAAATAAGCCTCAGTTCCAGAAGTTCTTGCCAAACGCCTTGCTTCTTTCCATGCTTGCTCTTGTGTATCGAAAAGGGAAGATGCTCTTTGGGCTCCTGAATGTTTAACAGCCCATTTACCATCAGTTCTTTTGCTCGTCCAATAATCTTTTTTTGTTGCCATAATTTATTCTTTTTAAAATGTTATGCATTAGGTTTTATTATAATATTGCCCAACTTCTTATATCCACACCAAATCTACCGTTTATCCTAACAGCAGCGGGATAACACCCTGTCTAATTGTGTTTATCATTCTGTTCTTCGTTG
>BDTH01000017.1 GCA_002923195.1 bacterium BMS3Abin15 | reverse complement strand
ATCTGAAAAATAAAAACGAGTCTATTTTTGAAAAATTGCGGAACTAACAAAATCTAGATTAAAAGAAATTCTCTCGGAAATTGCACGGATTGAGCTAGAAGAATTGAAATAAATTGTTTTAGGCCGCGCGCCAGCGCCGGGGGTCGCGGGGGCAGAGCCCCTGCCAGTGCGAGGAAAGAATTCATCTCGGAGCCACGCCTCTGGCGAGGCGGAGATCCGGAGGGCGAGCACAAAGAGCTTTTCCTTTAAAAAATGAGGAGTTTGACGCGCTCCCAGCGCGGAAGAACGACAACGGGAGAAAAGCCACATTGAGGAAAGGAGCGGAAAAACCACATTTGCGAGGGGGAGCCGAAGCCGAGCGAAGCGAGGGAGCCAATGGGGTTTTCCGCAATGAGAAGCGAGGCAGTGACTTTCTGTTGAAATGAGAGCGAGTGCGAACGGAGCGTCAGAGCTTTGCCATTTCGTCTCGAGGGCAAAGCGTTTCGAGCGACAACAAGAAAATAAAAGATGTTTAAAACAAGATAGCGCCGGAGTGGAGCCGCCCCATACAAAATGAAGCGAGCGGAAAGATGAGGGAGTTCGCCATAGGCGAACGGCATATTTCCGCGAGCACTCCTTTAATTAAGACTGGAAATATATTATGAAAATGGTATTATACAAGTGGACACAAATTAATATTCATCAGAACGTAATCGATACGATTTTTTATCGTATCGAGGAAAGGGCGACTTTCGCTTCAAGTTCTGATGAAGAATTTGTGTCCAGCGAGGTCGTCCTTTTGTTTGTGCAAAAATATGGATTTTTATCAATCATTGTCAGGAGATTCACCAGCGGATTTATCGCTGATCATAATGTTTATTGGATTAATAATCCTTATAATTTTTGTTGAGTATGGAAAAGATAAAAACAAATAAAATGCGGTTTGTAATTTACGCCAGAAAATCATCCGAAGGAGAAGATAGGCAGGCAAAATCTGTTGAAGACCAAATTACTATCATGAAAGAAATCGCTAAGCGCGATAATATTGATATTCTTCAAATTTATTACGAATCGAAATCCGCTAAATCTCCGGGACGGCCAGTGTTTGATGAGATGGTTAAAAAATTTGAGAAAGGAAAATTTGATGGCATACTTTGCTGGAAGATTGACCGTCTATCCAGAAATCCAAAAGATGAGGGAACAATAAAATGGATGTTGCAAAAAGGCGTTATTCAAATAATAAAAACTAACGATCGTGATTATTTGCCGGATGATAATTCTTTGATTGCCAGCGTAGAATTTGGAATGGCAACCCAATATGTAAAAGATTTGTCAAAAAATGTGAAGCGCGGTCTTGATGAAAAAGTTAAGCGTGGAGAATATGCCGGCTGTCCGCCGGTCGGATACTATACGGATTATAAAACTCGCAAGCTGTCGGTGGACGCAGAGCGTTCGCCATATATTGAAAAAGCTTTTAAATATTACGCCACCGGAAATTATTCGATCAAAAACTTGACGGAAAAGCTTTATAATGAGGGCTTACGCTCAAAGACCGGCAAGAAAGTCTACCATTCGGCAATCCATAAAATAATCAAAAATCCAATTTATTATGGATATTTCAGATGGAAAGGGCAACTTCATAAGGGCATATACGAACCGATTATTTCCAAAGACCTTTTTGACGAAGTGCAAAAAGTTTTATTGCCCAAAATGCATTCAAAGCGCGATAATAAAAAACACTATTTATTTCGCGGATTTATGCATTGTATTTGCGGATTGCGAATGACGGCAGAAACGAGAATAAAGAAAAACAAAAAGAACACTCACAAATATATTTATTATCGGTGCACGAAATCAAGAGGCACTGACAAATGTTCGCAGAAATACATCCGCGAGGAAGAATTGGATAAGGAAATTTGCGATAATCTTTCCGGAATGCGCTTTGATGATAAAATGCTGGACTTGGTTGTTGATACTACAAAAGAAATGGGTCAGAAGCAATGGGATTACCAGTACGATATAGAAGCGAAGAATACTTTTTTGTTTGAGCGCAACAAGACAAGACAAAATGCGCTGGTGGAAAAGTATATTGATGGAAAGATACCAGACGACATTTATGATCGCACACTAGCGGAATTACGAAATGAACAAGCAACGCTTGAGAATAAAATCGAGAATGTTAAAAGCAATGGGCAGAATATTTTTGGAATTATTGAATTATTGGCAAGATTTGTCCGATTAGCGAATGTAATTTTTAAAGATGACGACAATGACACTAAGAAAGAGGTGCTTTCAATAATATCTTCGAACCTCATAATCAAGGACAAGAAAGTTGTTGATTTAAGCCTCAAGGAGCCATTTAATCATTTGCTTGAAGACTTGAAAAACTTTAAAACGCCGAAAGGCGGAAATAAAGTATTGGAACCGATTTTAACGCTTTCACAAAAGAAAAAAGAGGCGGAAGCCTCTTTTCATCCTGCCTTGTTGCCCGGGCAGGATTCGAACCTGCGCAATGACGGAACCAAAATCCGTTGCCTTACCACTTGGCTACCGGGCAATGTTATTAAAGTAGTTTTTTAGCTTATCTTTTAAAACTTCTCTGCCATAACCGCTCTTAAAAAATAATTCCGCTCTAGTGGCGTCCTTTTTATTTAGATATGCTTCGTAAAATATTAACTTAAAAGGTGTATTATTACTTGTATGACGACCTCCTCTTTTTCGTTGTGTTCCTTAAATCGTCGTTGCAAATTATTCGTTACTCCTGTATATAATCTTTTGTTTTTTGCACTTTGTAATACGTATGTATAAAACATATTTTTTTCTCCGCCTCCTCGGCGGATCGCCTCTATTTTGGCTCCTCAGAGTCGCCGACGAGGCGACCCCCCATAATTTTCATCGCATCATCAAGAAGTGAATTGTCTTCCTTTTTGTTGTCAGTTTTAGGTTGTGGGTTGCCGCGCCCGCCATCGCTACGCTCAGGCGTTGCGGGCGGGTTGGTTACTATCTTTACTCCCGCTTCTTCTTCGCTTAATGCTTTTATCCTTACATCGGAATTAAGAATATTACCAAGCACTTTTTCAATTGTCAATTTGTTCTGTTCTTCATTAAGTTTGTCTTTATAAAAACTATATTTAACTGCAATTTTAACGACATTGCTTTCTACGCTTGCGGGCTGGCAATTGAGCAGAAGCGCATTGAGAGAATGGTTATGAGGCCTTATATCTTCTAATAACTTATTCCAATTATCTTTTACATCATCTATGGAGATGTCGCTATCTGAAGATCTGGTATTGCTTATAGATTTTTTAGGAACCTTGTCAGATTGCTTATTAATTTCTTTTTTACCCTCATCTGTCCTTCGGACATCTTCTCCCTTAGGGAGAAGAGGACCTTTTATTTTTATGTTTTTATGTTCTTGTGTTTTAATGTTTTCATGGTTAACTGCTTTCACTATCGCGATTTCCAATGGCAACTGGGCGATAAAAGAAGATTTTATTTTATTCTGATTTTCAGCTATGGAGTCAATGATTTTCAGAATCTCTTCAGTTGTAGATTTTTGGGACAATTCTTTTAATTTTTCTGTCTGTTCGGGAGTTAATTCAAAAGAAAAGTTTTTAGAAAGTTCAGGGTCAATAGAGACAAGCATTAGTTGGCGGAGATAATTAAGAAGCGACTTGGAAAATACTTCCAGGTCATATCCATCTTCAAAAAGCTTGTTTATTAAGGACAATGCTAAGGAAACATTTTTTTCAAGCAGGGCGCTGGCCGTGTCTTCAACTACTTGCCGGTCGGCAGTTCCCAAAATTTCCTCCACCTCCTTGGAGGTTATATTTTTGTCTTCCAGTGCCATTATTTGAGAGAGTAAGGATTCAGCGTCGCGCATTCCTCCCTCAGCAGCTAAAGCAATCATTTCCAAAGAATTCTTATCTATTTTAATTCCTTCGCTTTTTGCAATTAGCGACAATTTCTTAATGATATTTTCCAAAGGCAGGCGAACAAAGTCAAATCTCTGGCAACGGGAAAGAATAGTTTCAGGAATTTTGTGAATAGCTGTGGTAGCTAGGATGAAAATTACATGGGCTGGTGGCTCCTCCAATGTCTTAAGAAGCGCATTAAAGGCTCCTGTTGATAGCATATGAGCCTCGTCTATGATATAGACTTTATATTTTGCTTGTGTTGGTGGCAACTTAACAGTCTCCTTAAGTTCGCGAATATTATCTACTCCAGTATGAGAAGCAGCGTCGATCTCAATGATGTCTAATAACTGTCCTCCAGATATATTCTTGCAAATGTCGCACTTGAGGCAGGGCTCCGCCTCGGCGAGCCTTTGGCGAGACGGGTCCGAATCTTTTAATTTCTGGCAATTGACCGCTTTGGCAAGAATCCGAGCCACTGTTGTTTTTCCAGTTCCTCTAGGGCCGGTAAAAAGATAGGCGTGTCCAATGCGGTCATTTTTTATGGCGTTAGTAAGAGTTCGGATGATGTGCTGTTGTCCTATGATCTCAGAGAATTTCTGAGGCCTGTATTTTCGATAAAGAGTATTTGACATAGGTCTGTTTTAAATAATTTGGAGTACCCCCCGGTACCCCATTGTAACTTTTTATTTTCAAGATAATTATAGCACTGGAAAACAAGGCTGGCAACCACACAAGATAATAAAAAAACTTCCTAGGGGAGAAGCTTGAGCTCTAACACTTACCTATGATTATAAGCGCCTATTTCTTGAACACCCACAATTTGTATCCTATAAAATTCCATATTAAGGATAATCCGGTGGCAACAATCTTCGCAATGTTAGCCCAAAGCAGGGGATCCATTCCGAAAAATGGCTCAATAAAAGTAGTAATGAAATAAACAACTCCTCCGTTTATAGATATGCCGACAACGCTGACAGCTAAAAATTGGGAAAATTTTACAGCTTCATGGCTCTTTTCCTGGTCCTGAAAGGTCCAGTGCTTGTTCATGAAATAACTGTTGACCGTGGCAACGGAGAAAGATATAGAATTAAATAAGAATATATATGGGCCTGAAGTTATGCCCGTTAGTACCATTTCCAGATTCAAAACGAGAAAATCAATAGCGGTATTGATAACTCCCACCACAACAAACTTGGAAAATTGTTTGATAAGTTTTTTAATACCCCCTCTTTTAATTTGAGGGGGTGATTGGGATATTTTAAAATCTTTTATATTGTCCATACCCAGTAGTAGAATTTCGAATGGGCTCCGCCCGAATCGAGATTCAATGACTTTTAAGAAATATAATTTTACATCACGCCCAATGAGTGAGGATTGGTGCTTTTATTATGCTTTCGAAATTTCACTACCGGGCATAGTTATCCTTCAACCTTAATTTTTTGTTCTCCACCTTGGCTGTCGTTTTGTTTTGTCTCGGTTTGTCCAAGTTGGGTAGAGTGAATCGGGTCATCCTCTTTAGTCTCTTTTTTTATTTCCTCCATATCAGATGTCCATTCCTCAACGACGGACCCCTTGTTTACAGCGTCATCTTCTTGTTTTACAATTTCTGGAACCTTATCCTTTCCTTTTTGCATAACGTTTTCTATGGCTGCCCAGGAACTGTCAATGTCGCGCGGAACAACGATTGCTACTTCATCTCCCGGCTCAACCTTAAAATAGGTGACTGAAGCTAATAGGATTTTATAGGGTTTCCCATCCGCTATTATATAATAATTTCCTGCTTCGTCCTGGCTGGTTATGCCGATGGCATGTATCCTTTCTATCGGACCAATTTGTTTGTAAATAAAAGACCCGTCGAGAGTTATGGTAAGCTTAAGCATATCTCCTTCGACGAGCTTTGATTTTGAAGCGTAGTTGGCCGGTACGGGATATTGCTTTCCGTCCGTTCCTATCATTATTTGTCCATCAAAAGTTCCTTCAATAACTGTTCCGTCACCATCGGAATCAATCTTCCTTCTTCTTCCGGTTTTCTTTTTTCCTTCCAATTGCAAAAGCATAGCCTTGGCGCTCTGGATTGTCTTCTCAGCACTATTAATCATCTCTCGCAAAGACTGGACCTTGTGAGTTTTATCAGCTTCACTCAATTCATTTTTATTTTCATTTTCGTTTTGAGCCATTTTGTTTTTCCAATTTTGCCTAAATCTCTGATTTAGCGACAAAATTGAGAACCCTTGCACTAATTTAGATTGAGTAACTTGTAAGTTATCTTATTAAAGCCGAAGGCGAATCCGAGACTGATGCTAAATTAGGCTAAAAAACATTTTCGAAATTAGTGCGGGGTAGTTTATTTTTTTATTTTAATCTTATTTTATTGGGAAATCCTTTTATTTTGCTAACGAAAAATCCCCCTGAAGCCATCTGTTTGTTTGTCTAAATTATACAACATATAGAAAATAGTGTAAACATCCCTATGGCAGCCGTCTTGTGGAGAGCCGAGTGCTTGCCCCGTTAGAAATACATGAAAATATTTTTTAAACTTGGCGTTGAAAAGTAGGGTAAATATCGAATTATACTTAGTTTTAGAAAAATTTCTAACGGGGTTGACAGAGCCGTTCTCCCATAGCATTATACAAGGTCAGTTTTTTGAAAAAATAAAAAGGAGGTGAAAATGACATGGGCATAAAAAAACGCCACATAGCCAATATTCTTACCTGCTCCAGATTTACAGCCCCCTTAGTGCTTTTTGTTCTGCCTTTATTTACTCCATTGAGCATAAAAAATCTATCGCTGATCATAATCCCGCTAGCGCTGACAGATTTTTTCGATGGTAGAGCTGCCAGGAAATGGAAAAGCAGTGAAGGAATGGGTAAATCACTGGATTCAATAGCTGACAAAGTTATGATATTCTCCCTTCTCATTTTTGCATACCATAAAGACTTGATAGATAAAAAATAGCGGCATTGGTGTTATCAGGAGAGTTTGCAATTTCTGTGATATTTCTGATGTGCATCTACATGGTTATTCGAAAGAAAAAGAAAGTGTTTGTGGTACAGAGGAAAAAACTTAAAGACGTAAGCAATGTTGTGGAGTGGTTTTCAGATAGGTTAACTCTAATAACTTCCATGATATCGGAAAGCTACTCAGCTATCAAAAAAGAAGTTACTGAATCCCTGAGGATCAGTTAGTTCGGAAAAACGAGAACCTTTCTCTATTTTTGTGGCAGTGTAGCAGTAGTGTTGAATATATGGTGGGCCAGCTATTCATTTGTTCAGGTATACAATTACATGTTTACTATCGGAATGGTGTTCATGTTGGCAACCTTCATTGATTATTGTATACAATTCTACTTATGGCAGAAAAAATTTGAATAATAGACGGTGTTGTTTATAAAAATATCACCGTCTTTATTTTTATTTAGTTTTGAAATAATATATAGGTGTATGAGAAACTATTCAAAAGTTGGCGGTCGGAAGGGAAAGCCTGCCCGCCATAGCCTACGCCCGCCTGCCACTGCGAGGCACAAGCGGGCAGGGCGGCAGGCGTTGACAGGCGGGCCAGGATATCGGACGCCGTCAATATTTAAAAATAAAGTTTTCAAGATCGTGGCCTCTATTCCCAAAGGAAAAACCTTGAGTTATAAAGAAGTGGCTATAAAAGCAGGAAAATCCAAGGCTTACCGAGCAGTAGGGAATATTCTAAATAAAAATTGTGATCCCAAAATTCCATGCCACAGAGTTATAAAATCCGATGAACAGGCGGGCGGTTATAACCGGGGAACCAATAAGAAAATTAAACTTTTAAAAAACGAAGCATTTAAATAAATATTAATTTTAAATTAATGGAATGCAAAAGAGAGGAAAATAAAAAAAGTTGTCCCTGCACACATGATTGCTCTAGGCGAGGCATTTGTTGTGAATGTATTCGGCATCATCAGGAAAGAGATGAGCTTCCGGGTTGTTACTTTTCAGCGGAAACAGAAAAAACATACGACCGCTCAGTTGATAAATTTATTAGTGATAGAAATTAATTCAAGGGTTTTATTTTTTACTGAAATTCTGATAAAATATATTAGGTATGGAAAATAACCAACCAATAAGATTATCACCAACAACCGGCCTGGGATTATTCAGAGATTGCCCCAAGTGTTTTTCCCTCCAAAGGCGGGCAAGGGTTGCATTATAAATTATGGATAAAGAAAAAACATTACGACTATCTCCCAGTACGGGATTAAATTTGTTTCGGGATTGTCCGAGATGCTTCTGGCTTCATTATAATGAGAAAGTTCGTCGGCCGCGGGGAATCTTTCCATCGCTTCCGGGTGGGATGGATCTTGTGATTAAAGATTACTTTGACCAGTACCGGGGAAGTTTGCCGCCGGAAATTGACGGAAAAGTAAAAGGAAAATTAATAGAAGACGTGAAGCTTATGAACAGATGGAGAAACTGGCGGACCGGACTGGAGTACACTGATAAGAAATTAAACGCTACGTTATTCGGAGCATTGGATGAATGCATAGAATATGAAGGAAAATATATACCGGTAGATTATAAAACCCGCGGCAGCGCGCCAAGAGAAGGGGATAGTGAGAGATATTATCAAACCCAGCTAGACACTTACGCGTTACTCCTGGAAGCTAATGGATACAAGGCCGAAGGAACTGCTTATCTAATCTATTATTATCCGCAGAAAGTGGGAAAGAACGGCGTGGTAACCTTTAGTGTAGAGACGAAAGAGCT
>BDTH01000016.1 GCA_002923195.1 bacterium BMS3Abin15 | reverse complement strand
GCATATGTTAAATTTATTTGAGACTTATATTTTAAAAGCATTTTTTAGTACTTTTTCATGTAAAACTTTTTCAGCAGTTATTATTTCTACATATTTTTCTACATTAAATACTTCTGCAACAAATAATATTTCATCCTCGCAATCATAGGGATATACCCAAACACTTTTTTGTAACTGTTTGAATCCTAAGTCTTTCATTTTATTACGAAGCGCTTCTCGTGCCGAATTAAATTCGGTAGGAACATCAAAAATAACAACTCTCCATTTTTTATCCCATGTTTTTGGCTTTTGAACAGAGACATTTTCCAATGACAACTTTAAAATTCTTTTACTGCCTTTGTTTGTTAGTTTTATTTTAAACTTTCCATTTTTTTCTTTAATAACTTTTATAAGCTTCTGTCTTTTTAAATTACCCAGCGCGTTATTTAATTGCTTCTTGGTATATTTCTTTTCAGCTTCGTTATTGGAAAAATCAAAACCTTTAATAGCTTTTAAGATACTAGGAATTACTGCTCCGCCAAATGCAAAGCTTCCCAGCGCTAAAAACATAAGCAAAAATTTTGTAGCAGTCGCCGATGGAGTATCCGAATAGAAAAAATCTTCTATTTTTTCTTTATATTTTTTATTTTCCTTAATTTTACTCATTTTACTCTAATTTGATTTCATACTTCTATTATTATAACACCATATGCTGATTTTTGCATATGCAAAAATCAGCATATTAATAAGTAAAAAATATAGATATTAAAATTATTCAACTTCCAGTTCACGTAATTTGGCCGCGCGTTCGGCAACCAGCGAATGTGCCCGCTTTTGCTAAAACTATGGCGAGTAAATCACAAAAAACTTAAACATCCATCCCCTTCAAAGCTTTTACCCTTTCTTCTGTAGATGGGTGCGTCATAAAAAACTTACTAATCTTTTTCTTTTTAATAGGATTAGAGATGAAAAGATGAGCCGTGGCACGATTAGCTCTCTTGAGCGGCTGGGGATCAGCGGAAATTTTTTCCAAAGCGCTGGCTAGTCCCTCGGGATAGCGAGTAAGCAACGCCCCTGAAGCATCAGCTAGAAATTCACGCTTTCGGGAAATAGCTAATTGCATCAAAACTGCCGCAATAGGAGCTAAAATGGAAAGTACCAGTGCTGCAATCATCATTATCACTTGAACTTGTCCGCCACCCTTACTACTTTTTCCTCTTCCGCCTCCCCAAAAGGCCCAACGGCGGAAAAAATCAGCCAATAAGGCTATGAATCCGACCAATATCACAACCACAGTGGAAATTAGGATGTCACGATTGCCAATATGGGAAAGTTCGTGGGCAATCACACCCTCTAGTTCTGATTTTTCCAATTTTTGGATTATGCCAGTCGTAAGAGCTATTACTCCATGCTCCGGATCTCTTCCTGTTGCAAAAGCGTTAGGGGAATCATCTTGGATAATATAAATCTTAGGAACCGGAAGTCCGGCAGTAATGCAAAGATTTTCTACTAAGCGATAAATTTCCTTGTTGCTATCATGGGATATCTTATGAGCTCCGCTCATCGCTAGAACAATTTTATCGCTGTACCAATAAGAACTAACGCTCATGAAAATTGAAAAGGCTACGGCAATATATAAAATAACACTGCTCTCCATTGCAGCAGAAAAAATATATCCTGCCAAAATTACAAAAACCAAAAACCCGGTGATGTATAACCAGGTTAGGCGCGTATTTCTATCCGCATGAGTATATAAAGTGGACATAATTTCTAATTACTAATGAAGAATTTCTAATCAAATCCCAATGACAAAATAATTAGAAATTTACTAATTGGTTATTAATTAGGAATTAGAAATTCTTAATTTAGAATTGTACCTGTGGTACTTCTTTTTCACCTTCTTCTGCTTCAAAGAATTCACGAGCGGTAAATTTCAACACTCCGGCAATAACATTGTTGGGAAAAACCTGAATTTTAGTATTGAAGTCGCGAACATTGCCATTGTAAAACCTTCGAGATGCCTGAATTTTATTTTCTGTATCAGAAAGTTCTTTCTGGAGCTCCAAGAAATTTTGGTTGGCTTTTAGGTCCGGATAATTCTCCGCGACGGCAAAGAGTGATTTCAATGCGCCAGTTAGCATATTCTCCGCCTTTTCAGATTCTCCCGGAGTTCCGGCCTGCATGGCTTGGGATCGAGCCTTAGTTACATTTTCAAAAAGTTGTTTTTCGTGAGCCGCATAGCCTTTCACGGTGTTAATTAAATTTGGAATCAAATTATATCTTCTTTTTAGCTGGACATCAATATCACTCCAAGCTTCATCTACTCTGTTTTTGAGTCTAATTAGTCCGTTATAAACCATAATTACCCAAGCCACTACAACTGCCAGGATAATCAGTACTATTAGTCCTATCCCCATAGTTTTGTTTATTAATTATTAACAATATAATTATAATACATTATTACACAAATTTCCAGTCCACTATCTGCCAACTGGTCGGGGACGGATTAAAAATGTGGTATAATAAAAGCATGGAAAACTTATCTCAATACAACATTTTCATTATCCCTATCATAATAGGATTACTTACTCAAGCGATTAAATTCGCTATTTTTTCATACAAACACGGATTCAATATCAGATATGTAATGACGCACGGGCACATGCCGAGCGCGCACACCGCCTTTATTGTCTCACTGATGACATCAGTGGGCTATTATTCGGGAATCACCTCCGGTGCCTTTGCTGTTTCTGTCATTCTCGGAATCATAGTCATTGACGATGCGGTTCGCCTCCGGATGTATATGGGAGACCAGGGAAGATATTTAAACATGCTTATCCGCCAGCTTCCAGTAGATGAAAAAAAATTTCCTCGCCTAAAGGAAAGAATTGGCCATAAAATCAGCGAAGTTGTTATAGGGGGAGCGCTTGGTTTCATTCTGACTATAATTCTTGCAGGATTTCTCGGATAATTTTTCTGTCGTCCCACGGAATTTTATTTCCATTGGCCACACACATTGCTTGTTCGCTTCCTTTTCCGGTGACTAAAACTATGTCCTTCTCTTGTGCTAGAGATAGGGCTTTTTTAATTGCTTTTCGGCGATCTAAAATTTTCCAAAAATCTTTGCCTAATTCATGATTCGTAACTCCTGATTCTATATCATTTATTATCTGCGCTGGATCTTCGTCATAAGGATCCTCGTTGGTTACAATAATATAATCTGCGTTTTCTCCTGCTAGTTTTCCTAGTTTAGGTCTTCTGCTTCTATCGCGTCCTCCGCCAGTCGATCCCAAAACATGAATCACTTTATTATGAGGAACAGATTTTACTGTTTCGTATAATTTCGTTACTGCATTAGGTTCAAAAGCATAATCTACAATAACTGTAAAAGCTTGGTCTTCATTTATACGCTCTAGCCTTCCTGGAACTCCTTTAATCTTCTCCAGTCCGGTTTTAATTTTCTCAAGAGACAAATCAAGAGACGCTCCAACACAAACCGCTGCCAAAGCATTAGCAACATTAAATTTTCCCAGTAGTTGCATTTCTATCTCTAAATTGTTAATAGAAAAACTAATTCCTTTTTCGTCCGAATTAATATTCGTTGCTTTTGTGGTTTTTGCATTATCTGAAATTCCAAATGTAATTTTTTTGTCCGCCCAAAAATTCATAAAATAATCGGCATACTCGTCATCGGCATTAACGATAATAATTTTTTCTATCTTCTTGCCTTTTATATTCTTGGATTTACATCTTTTTAAATGAGCAAATAATTTTCCTTTGGTCTTTTTATAGGTCTCGAAATCCCCATGCGATTCAATGTGTTCTGGGTAAAGGCCGGTGAAAAGCAGGGTATCATAATTAATAAAGCGGTGGCGGAATTGCGCTATGCCCTCAGAAGTAGTTTCTATAACAACAACGTCGCAATTATTATTCTTCATTCGGCTGAGCATTTTTTGAGTAAAAAACCTTCCCAACATCGTCATTTTTTTGTCATTCAACCATTCTTTTTCTCCATCACCGAGCATAGCAGTAGAAATATATCCTACTTTATATCCAGCGGACTTCAGCATATCAGCAGCCAAAAAAATACTGGTGGTTTTTCCTGTAGTGCCGGTTACTCCGACAACAATCATTTCATTGCTCGGATGACCGTACCAAACAGCCGCTAAATAGCCAAACAAGAAATGATAAGCCGGCTGTAGCGTTTTAAACAGCTTTTTGGGTATAAATTTTTTTATGAGGTTTAAAATTTTGTCTATCATATATAATCATTATATCCTACATAATTCAGATAAGAAAACAAGACCTGGGTTTTCCCAGACCTTGATTCATTTGCGTTTTTTCTTCTTTTTAAACTTATTTACTCTTTTTTTAAGTCTCTCATTTTTTTTCTTAAGATCCTCGTTTTCTCTTAATACTTCAATGTGAGCATCAATTCCTATGAGGATACTCTTCATCGCTTCTCTGCAATTAATCAGCATGCCCTTGAACACTGGATATTTCTTGCGCATCCTTTTCATTATAGGCAGCATGATCCTTGCTTCGCCGGCCTGCTTTTCAATTCTATCCGCAGTCTTGGCTACCTTAATTATGCTTCCGGCAACATTCAGTTTATCAATAGTCTTAACAAGCACTGTAACTATAGATCTTCCCACTCGCCTGTAATATTTTCTGATATCCTTTTTGTGTTCAGGTCTTTTTGTTAGAAGATCAACCTCATGAGCCACCTTTTTTCCGAATACTTTCCCGATGTCATTAACAGTTACATTGGTATTTTCAATCAAATCATGAAGCAGAGCTACAGTCAAAATCTCGTCAACTAGATTAATGGGAATATCTGGAACAAAGAGCAATATCTCACGGTCTATTAATCCGCAGCAAGTTGCAGTAGCGTGGGTTATCTCCTGGCTTCCGTCATCTCTTACCATTCCTCTAAAATACTTATTGGCAGAATGGAGGGCTAAGAGCGTAAGCCAAAGATGATTTTCTGTGGCAAAATTTTCTATAAAGGTACCGTCTCTGTTTAGCGGGAATCTTCTTAGCATGACACACCTCCTTTTTTGTATTTTTTATTTTAAAGATCTTTTTATTTAAGATTCAATTCTTGCATAAAAAATAAAAAAAGTCAACCCCGTTAGAACTTATAACTTCTAACGGGGCAAGGCCTATTCCCGAATCAAAAGACTATATATTTAAATATATACTTACATAAAACTTTTTATTTTCTGCAAGAATCTATACAGAGTATATTTTCCTGAATTTAGAACTATATCATAACTTCCTGGAAATTCCGTTGGCTTTGTGTTGGGAGAAAATCCTGATTTAAATCTGGTAATCCCTGACCACGATTTGTCGCCACCGGTCTTGACCCCTCCGAAATCATATTTTTTGCATCCTGCTTTCTTGGCATCTAAGATAGCCTGCCACTGAAGTAAATACGGCGCCATTACATTTCTATGCTCATTGTCTGATGCCCCATGAAGATAGGTAGCAATACCGTTGTAAACCCCGTTAGAAATATTGTTATTCATTTCTGTTGCCAAAGAATTACCGGACGATGTGTTAATTTTAGAATTTCTAACGGGGTAAAATGAAATGATATTGGCTGCAATTATTCTACCTTGATACTCGGCTAAATATAATTTAATATTTTTATCTGATATGGTTTCTAACATTTTCCGGTAATAATTTTCTGGATGTGTTGTAATCCTATCTCTCTTGGCTGTAATCTTATTCAACCTAACAAATTCATCAATATATTTATCATTCGTAGTTTCGTATTTGTTCGTAATTCGTAGAGAAACACCTTTTTTCTGTGCAAGCCGAATATTATATCTTGTTTTAGATTTCATTTGACTTAACAATTCTTCTTCCGATTTCGAAATGTCAATAATAAATATCTCCCTCGGCTGCATATCATGCGGTGCTTTCCTTATCTTTTGTGCAGGCTTGTCTGCTGAAGAGGCAGGAATTAACTCCTGCACAAGCTCTAAGGTTTGTTTATCTTTTGGCTCAATCCTTACCCAGTTGATGTTATTTTCCTTCGCCAACTTAATTAGTTCTGTCATCCCAGATCTGCTACTTGTCATCTCGAGCTTGTCGAGAGATCTAATTAGATCCTTCGGTTCCGTTTCACTACGCTCAGGATGACAAACTACCGGCCCTCGTGGAACATAAAAATACTTGCCTACCACTGGCAAACTATGCTCAATAATATTTGCTTTAAATCCATCTCCGGAAATGCTAAAAGTTTTTTTACCAGTAGCCGCCTGGAATTTTCTCCACCCTTCCGACTGCAAAAACCCTCCATCTGGAGAGTTCTGTTGGATAAATATATCAGATTTGTCTGAATTTAAGTTCATACTTATAAAACTAACAGTGACTGCTAGAAATTTTCTTATTCCGCCCATTGCGACCGAGACGTTTGCAAATCGATGCGTAGCGAGCGTATTAAAATTTCTTCCGAGACTATTGGCGAGCAGAAATTTTAGCGAGCGGAGTGAGATATTGCCGGTGAGGAAGCGCGGGTCGGCGGTTTCTTTCTATCCACTTTCTTTGACAGCAAAGAAAGTGGATTAAATACATTTAAACGTTTTTCTAAAAAAGAAAATAGCAGAAGTAAATTATTTCTTCCCCAAATTCTTTAATGCTTCCTTTACTCTTTCTCCAACATCCTTAATATTTTCTGGAACAGCTTTTAATGCATCCCGGGCTTCGGAAACAGAATATCCCATTGTTGCCAGAGCTTCAACAGCATCACTGTCTATAACAGCTCCTTCTTTATCTTCTGTTGGCATATCAGCAATCTTATTTTTCAACTCTAATATAACGCGCTCGGCTGTCTTTTTTCCTACCCCAGAAACCTTAGTAAGAATAGCCGGATCTTCGTTTAAAATAGCAGTGCGGATAGTTTTGGGATCAGCGATAGCAAGAATTCCCGTCGCTGCCTTGGGACCTATTCCAGAGATAGAAATTAAGAGATCAAACATATCTAACTCTTCTCTGGTTACAAACCCATACAAATCTAAGTTTTCTTCACGAACGTGCGTGTGAATATGGAGCTCAACATCCTTTTTCCCGGATATTTTTCCAAAAGTATAAACAGTAATAAAAACTTTATAGCCTACTCCATTAACATCTATCACTGCGTAATTATCTTTCAAATATTCAATTTTTCCTTTAATTTTAGCAATCATCCCCGTAGTAGAAATTCAAATTAATTATTATAATTATAGAAATACTCTTTTAGTCTTCGTTTAGTTAATCTTTGTCCTTGAGAAGTTTTAAGGTAGTTTTCTCTTCTTTCCGCGTCCTCTTTATTGAGGCAGGCCTCGTAGTATATTAGCTTCCATGGAATATACGGTTTGGTAGACTTATTCAATCCTTGATTATGTTCTCTTATCCTTTTTCTTAGGTTATTGGTATAGCCTATATACAAATTCTTATTTTTTGTGCTTTCTAAAATATATATGTAGAACATAATCTTTTGAATTTTCACTACGGGGCATACTATTTATTGTATCATTTAGGCCGACTCTTGCCAAAAACCTCAAGGTCATGTTAGCATGTTAGCACGTTAGCATATTAGCAATATCGAAAAATTAATTGTTAAAATGTTAATATGATAAAATGTTAAAATGAATTTCTATGCCCATCAAAAAAGCAGCTAAAAAATATATCAGGGTAACCAAACGCAAGACTCTTAAAAACAAAGCTATTAGGGGTGTCTTTAAAAATGCCATCAAAAAAACGCAAGAAGCAATAACCGCCGGTAAAACTGAGGATGCAAAAAAATGGCTGAAAGTCGCGATTAAAGCCTTGGACAAAGCTGTTCAAAAGAAAGTTGTCAAAAAAAATACCGCCGCTCGAAGAAAGTCAAGATTGAATAAGATGGTAAAGAAAATGACTAAGAAATAACGAAACGCTAAAATAACGAATATTAACTAAATTAAACGAAGCAGTCTTGATCTGCTTCTGTTTATTTTACAGGTTAGTTTATTTTGTAAGTATTAGTTTATTTCGTGTTTATATCTCCGTTACAAATTTATCCAATGCCAGTTTGATGTCGGTTTTTCCCGTCTTGATATTTAGGTCTATCTTTTGAAGTTTTTTATAAACAGCTTTTAACTTTTCCGTGCTGAAATTCCTAAG
>BDTH01000015.1 GCA_002923195.1 bacterium BMS3Abin15 | reverse complement strand
GAAAACATTTAAAGGTCAGATTTGCCGGGATTGATTTGATGTGGGAAATTTTAAAAATTGCTGACGAGAAAAAATTAAAAATATTTTTAGTTGCTAGTGATGAAGGACTAAGCTTATGGAAAGAAACCGCCGTAGCGATAAAAAAGACTTACCCCAGTCTAAAAATTAATGGAATAAATACTGATCATGAAAATCATGATTCCAGATCCATAATTTCTGATTCTGAAAATTACGAAATAGTTTTCTGCAACTTCGGGGCGCCAGACCAGGAAAAATTCCTTAATTCACTGAAAAATGGTACACCCCCACACCTTTATGAAAAATTTGGTAATAATTCATCCTGTAATAATGCGGCTAATTTGCAAAATCAAAGGTGTGGGGGTAGAATAGGATTAGCCATGGGAGTCGGTGGCAGTTTTGACTTTATTACCGGCAAAACGAGGCGCGCGCCGAATTTTATGCGCCGATTGGGCCTGGAATGGCTCTGGCGGCTAGTTCAACAGCCCAAAAGGATAAAAAGGATATTCAATGCGGTAATAATTTTTCCAATAAGGGTATTATTTAATAAATAATATGGACGAATTTAAAAAATATATAAAAAAGTTTGAAAGTCATGAAAAGAGCAATTTGGAAAAAATTATTAAGGACCCGCAAGAGAAAATAATAATGTACTCTGGTGCCAGACTAAATTGGATTGGAGATTATCTTGGCAATAAAAAAATTAAATGGATCAAAAAAACATTGCCAATTAAAAAAATATTATTTACGGGAACTAATCCTGACTGGAATGAAATTCTAATAGACACGTGTAGGGGATCAGTTGCTAAGTTTAGAAAATTAATAGAATCAGACAGAAGTATTAAAAATAAATTTAAAAAAGAGGCATCATTTGGAAGCAATCCTATATTAGTGAGGAAGGGAGACAAAAAAGCAACATATAAAGTTTTAGACGGCATGCACAGGTTGGTGGGAGCAGTACTGAGTAAAAAAAGTACAATTGAAGTTTTTATTTCTACAAATGAAAATAAATATTTACCTTTATGTGAAGCCCACACAATATATGATTTAATTAGGGGATATGTAAGAAACGCTAGGGATAAGCGCGGCGAAAAAGAACTTTATCACGCGCTAAAACTTTTATCAAGAACCTATGGAAATGTTGAGGAATTATTAAGAAAAAGATTTAACTATAAGTGGGTTCCCGATAAGGATGTGCAAAAAATTATAAGAAGGGTATTATTTGATAAATAGATGGATAATGAACTTAGAATCACCAAAGAGCTAATAAGACAAATAGAAAAAGAAGCTAAGAAATATTTTATAGGAGCAAGCGGATGTCATGATTGGAGTCATGTTGAAAGGGTTAAATTATTAGCCCTTAATATGGGAAGAAAAGAAAAAGCAGACTTAAAAATCATAGAATTAGCCGCTATCCTGCACGATATCGGACGAAAGGATGAAATGAAAAAGCGGGGACTATTTTGCCACGCTGAAATGGGAGCTGGCAAAGCTAAGAAAATATTAAGAAAGCATGGTTTTAATAAAAAGTTGCGGGACGATATAGTTCACTGTATAAAAACTCATCGATTTCGTAAAAATAACATTCCAAAAACTATTGAGGCCAAGGTATTATTCGATGCCGATAAATTAGATGCTATTGGTGTTGTAGGGTTATCACGAGCATTTTTATTCGCCGGAGGATCAGGATCAAATAATATTTATACTGGAAATGAAAAGAAATTAGCGAAAAGCGGCAAGGACTATTTATTTACCAAGGAAGATTCTGCTATATTAGAATACGAATTGAAATTAAAATATATTAAAAATGGAATGTTGACGGAAACAGGAAGAAAAGTTGCAAAGAATAGACACAGTCAAATGAAAAAGTTTGTGGAAATATTTTGGGATGAGGTAAAAGGTAAGAAATAATAAACTATGAGTAAAGTTAAGGTGCGGTTTGCGCCATCGCCAACAGGATCGTTGCACATAGGAGGGCTTCGCAGCGCTCTTTATAATTATTTATTCGCTAAGCAAAATGGAGGTGAGTTTCTTTTGCGTGTTGAAGACACTGACAAAAACAGATATGTAGAGGGCTCTGTTGAAAAAATGCAAGAATCTTTGAAATGGGCCGGGATTGAATGGGATGAAAATATTTACACCCAGTCGGAGCATCTAGATGTTTACAAAAAACATGCCGAGCAGTTAATTAAAGACGATAAGGCTTATTATTGTTTTTGTGAACCGGAACGATTGCAAAAAATGCGGGAGGACCAGACAGCCACTAAGCAAGCTCCGATGTATGACCAGTATTGTTTGAAGAGTTTGGACAAGGAGGAAATTAACAAGAATTTAAAAAATAATTGTCCTTATACAATTCGCCTCAGGATTCCGGAAAATGAAACGATAGAATTTGACGATATAGTGCGGGGAAAAGTTAAATTTGAAACTAATACTATTGATGATCAAATCTTGCTGAAATCTGACGGATATCCAACATACCACCTAGCTAATGTTGTAGACGATCACTTAATGAATGTTACCCACGTAATTCGCGGCGAGGAATGGCTTCCTAGTACACCCAAGCATATCCTGCTTTATAAGGCTTTTGGCTGGGATAGGCCTGAATTTGCCCATTTGCCGCTGCTTTTAGACACTAACAGGAAAAAATTATCCAAGCGGGAAATGGACGTTAGCGTGGAAGATTATATTAATAAAGGATATATAAAGGACGCCCTAATAAATTTCGTGGCTTTTTTGGGCTGGAATCCAGGCAAGGGGAGTACTAAAGAAATTTTTTCGCTGGAAGAATTAATCAAAGAATTCAAACTGGAAAATGTCCACAAAGGCGGCGCCGTTTTTGATGTCCAGAAGTTGGATTGGCTAAACGGACAGTATATTAAAAATCTGCCCATTGATGAATTATATAAATTAGCGCTTCCATTTTTAGAACAAAAAGAGTTTTATGAAAAACCCTCACCCCAAAACCCTCTCCCAAAGGGAGAGGGGGATAAAAAGGAATATATCAAAAAAGTTTTAACTGTTGAACAGGATCGTTTGAATAATTTGTCCGCGATAGGGGAGAGCAACAAATTCTTTTTCCAGGATATTAAATGTGATAAAAAATTGCTGAAATGGAAAGATATGAAAGATGACGAACTCAAGGAATCTCTGGAAAAATCTAAAAAAGTTTTAAATGATAATAAAAATTGGACAAAGGAAAGTTTAGAAAAAGAATTACTGGAAGCTGCAGGAGATAAAAGGGGCGAGTTACTTTGGCCGTTGCGCGTGGCTTTGACCGGAGAGAAAAAATCTCCGCCTCCGGGAGAGGTAGCATGGGTTTTAGGAAAAGACGAAAGCATCAAAAGAATAAATTCAGCCCTGGAAAAACTTTAACACTAAAACTAATTACTTCCATACGACCATTTAAGGAAGTAGGACGTACTATTAAATTAATTAAGCAGAATGGCTAAAACAAAAACCATCCACATATTTCTTATAACAGCTGTGCTGTTTAGTTCGGCTTGTTTTTTTGCCAGCCGAAAAACAGCTATGGCTTACAGCGAGTGTGATCTGATAGAAGATGACACAGACAAGAGAAAGAGAAAGTGTGAGGCATTAGAAAAGAAAATTGAAGCTTACCGACAAATAATAGAATTAAAGCAAAAACAGGGAGCCACATTAAATAACCAGATTTCTATAATGAATGCTGAAATCGGCCAGACAGAAACAGAGATACAGGTTAGCGAAGGAAAAATAGAAAGCTTTACTAATAAAATAGGTGATTTAGAGAATAAAATTAAAGAAAAGGAAGAGTTAATCGTCGTCCAAAAAAAGGTCTTATCGGAATTGATAAGGGCCTACTA
>BDTH01000014.1 GCA_002923195.1 bacterium BMS3Abin15 | reverse complement strand
TAAAGTTAGCAGAACGAAAATAATTTTACCGGCTAAATATCTCTGATAATTTAGCCCTGGTTTTAGGGCCAACGTAGCCATAACCCGGGTCGGATTCATCAATAACTACTCCATATTTCATTTGAAATTTTTGCACGGCTTTTTGGGTTAAGGGACCGAAATAGTTTGTTTCGTTGCCTAACGAACCTACTCCGGAATCTGACAAACGGGTATCAGGATCAGTATTAAGAAGTTGCTGAAGCTGTCTAATGTCATCTCCTCTCATTCCAATATCAAGACCGCGAGTAAAAATTACTGACAGCTCTTTTTCCTCAACTATCGGAGTGAGACTTCCATAGTTGATAAATGCTCGGGTTGAGGGACCGAAATAGCCAGTTCCATTTGTTAAGCCGACTGGCGTTAAAATTTTATCAGCATAAGCTTCTTGGAATTTAATCAAGGCGGTTTTAGTAAGTAAACCAAAGTATTTGGTTTCATTGCCGGGCGAACCGGGTCCGCTTTCGGCAACTTTAAAATCATTAACATTTAAGTATTGTTGAAGAGTTTTTACATCAGCGTTTTGACTGCCCAAATCAAGATTTTTAGTGAAATCAGCAGTTGGAAAAACTGATGGTGTTGGAGTTATTGAAACAGACCCTAAAACAATCTCATCGGAAATAATTTCAGAAGGTATACCGAATTCAGTGAAGAATTTGACGTAAATAGTTTTCTTGCCTTCTCCTTCAGACAAATTCCATTCTTTGGCTTCCGAATAAGCTTCCTGAATAGCATTTTTAAAATCAGGGCTCTCGGATATTGCCATTCTTTTGGTATTGTCTCCGGCAAAAAATTTAAGAGTGATAATGCGGTTATTAGTTACTGCTGTGTCATCATTAATTAAAACTTTAAATTCTCCCAAAGGATTAGAAGCTGAAGGCGCTGGCGGAATTGGTACAAGATAAGCTGCAATTGGCAAGCCTCCACCTCCGCAATTAATAGTTAAATTAAACGCTGAAGAATTAGTGCCATTTCCGGCATTATCTACGACTCTGACATACCAAGCGTGGTCTCCGCAGGATAAGGCATTGGCTGAAGTAGTTGAAGTGCCGCTGATATTATTAGTGTCCAAACTACCATCTATGTATAACTGATAATGACTAACATCCGAATCACTGGAAGCATTCCAGGAGAAAGTCGGTTGGGTGTTAGTAGTGGAACTGTCATTAACCGGACTGGTTAAACTAAACGAAGTGGGAGCGGTAGTATCTTCTTCAATAGTAAATACCTTTGATGACCAGCTACCGTCATAAGTAAAGCTGATTTCACCGCCTGCGCTTGATTGATATGAATTAACCAAAGTGCCGTCTGTTTTTATGGCGTACCACGTATTTGCCGAAGAAACGCCAACAATATGCGCGACCTGCACGCTTCCTGTCGCGGTAAGCGTCCACTGCGCGATATAACCGGTAGAAAGATTACTAGAATCAAAAGTTAAATCAAGAACTCCGCCTGAAGGAATAATTTTCAACGCTATTGTAGAAGTCGGTGTCTTAAGCGTAAAACTGTCTCCGTCTGGAATGTCGGTAACCGTCAAGGTTGAACCGCTCATACTAACTGACGTTGCTTGAGAACTTGAAGCAATAGACAAATCGCCGGCATTAATGCCTGACAAACTAACAATAGTGTCAGCCGTAAATTGAACATCGCCGACGGCATTGGCTTTGCTAATAAAAAAATAAGCAAAACTAAAAATCGCGACAACAACACAAAGAAAAATTATGAATAGGTTTTTATAATTCCACATTTTATTTATCTACAAACTATAAATCATCTTTCCCTCTCTCTTTGCTCGACGCATAATAATTGATTCTTTATCAATATTTTTGAATTCCTCCGGAGTGTAACCGATAATATCCATTGGAACAGAACGGGTAATTTTGCTTGCGCCCTGAACATGAGATAATAAAATTAGACGCTTCATAAATTCCATTTTTTTGAAATTTGAGGATATCACCACAAAATCCAAATCGCTATTTCTGTCTGTTTTACCGGTAATGTAACTGCCAAAAAGAAACACTCCTTTAACTTTGATATTAGAAGGAATATGTTTTAGATATTCTTTAATTATTTTTTTAGGTTGTATTTTTTTACTATCCATTGGAATAATTCTTTTGTTTTTTCTAAATGATAAAATATGGCTTTTTTGTCAAATTTCAAAATCGGTCCCTTTAATGGCAAATCAGGATAACGGCTTGGTTGATAATATGGATTTAATTCTTCAATATAAAGTTGTTGGCTTTCTGAAAATTCTATTTTGGCGTCACTGGCTAAAGCTAAAAGATTATGAATCCTTTTTGGCTCGTCACTATTTGCTATAATAACGGTCTTTAATAATTTCTCAATCGCCTGATGGCAATGCAGAACCGCAAGTTGATATGAATAACTGGATTTTGGATTTTTCGCTAATATTTCAGCGCCCTCTAAATCTGCTTTTGCGTATTCAAACCATTTTTTAATAATAGATTTCATATAAATTATTTAAATTGACGTAATTTTAGTATAGCAGATAAAAGCCAAAATCAATAATCTAAACGACTTACGATGTTGTTAGATTACGCCTGACAAACTTACTATCGTGTCTGCGGTGAATTGGACGTCTCCCGCCGCGTTAACCAAAAGAAAAGAACCAATAATAAAAAACAATGCAAAAATAAAACAGAGAAAGATTATTATTGGATTTTTAAGATGAATGCGCATATTTTTCTAATTTATTATTGTCCTAATTTTTGTTGAAGTTGTTGTTGGAGAATTTGAATCAATTCACTAAGAAGCTCAGCCAATTTCTCTTGCAGTTGTTTTATCATTTCCTTGACTTGCTGGATAAGGATTTCTTTGTCTTTTGAAATTTGAGGTTTGGAAATTGGGATTTGATTAGAAATTAGAAATTGGGAATTAGAAATTCCAGAATAAAGCTCATTGAGCTTTTCTCTGGTTCTTGGTCCTGCCAATCCGTATCCAGTAGTTTCGGGTGTTCCAGAAGTTACTATGCTGTATTTCTTTTGGAATCTTTGGACTGCTTTTTGGGTTAATTTTCCGTAATAACTGGTGATAAGCGCTTCGGGATAGATATCTTTGTCTTGAGAAAGAAATTCTTGAAGTTTTCTGACTTGTTCATCTTTCATGCCGTAATAAAGAAGCTTAGTAAAGACAGGGGCTGTTTCTTTTGCTTCTTCTACTGCTTTTGGCAGTTCAATGCTTGTCTTGCCTGCTTCTGGTTGGGCCAAGACAATAACTGGTTGAGAATAATTAGGTTTTTTGTCGTATGAATAAATGGCG
>BDTH01000013.1 GCA_002923195.1 bacterium BMS3Abin15 | reverse complement strand
ACAGTCAGAAAAATCCCTAATATGCTTTTAGGACGTTGCGAGTTCGGAAAAGAAGATTATAATCTGAATATAGTCAGCATGCCTGCTGATCCTGATGAACCTGAATTTGTTCCAAAGGGTGTGCACAAAGAAAATAAGAAAACTAAAAATAAGTCGTCTAAAGAAGAACTGGCATTGTTTAATATTGAAGGTGATTAATGGATAAAATAGCCAATTCAATTAAAAACAGGTTAAGTCTTCGTCCTCCGCAAGCGGAGAGCGTTAACATTCTTGCAAACTTAGCAAATAAATTGACTCTTCAAAAAAATACCGATTTAAAAGCTGATTTAGAGCTAGTAAAAAGCGAATATCCAATATGCACAGATTTTGAAAGAAGTTTCCCATCTGTTTGTTTTGCGTTAGCTACTGGCGTGGGCAAAACAAGACTTATGGGTGCTTTTGTAGCTTACCTTTATTTAACTAAAGGCATAAAAAACTTCTTCGTTTTAGCCCCTAATCTAACTATCTATAACAAGCTGATTGGTGACTTTTCAATCCCGACGCATCCTAAGTATGTCTTCCAAGGGATTGGAGAGTTTGTTCATAAACAACCAGTCATTATTACAGGCGATAATTATAATAATGCTAAACTATTCGCTTCAGATGTTCACATTAATATATTCAATATATCAAAGATCAATGCTGAAACACGGGGCGGGAATGTGCCACGCATGAAAAGACTTTCTGAGTTTTTAGGAGATTCCTATTTTAATTACCTTGCAAATATGGGTGATCTTGTGATGTTAATGGATGAATCTCATCATTACCGCGCCACAAGAGGCATGGAAGTAATAAATGAGTTGAACCCTATTTTAGGGCTTGAGCTTACAGCGACTCCAAAGGTAGAAAAATCGGGTGGTACTATCAAATTTAAGAATGTCGTTTATGAGTATTCATTAGCTAAAGCTATTCAGGACGGATTTGTTAAAGAACCTGCAGTAGCAACACGTAAAAATTTTGATCCCTCTCAACATTCAGTAGATGAATTAGACAGAATTAAATTGGAAGATGGTGTGCGTATACATAGGGATACAAAAGTGGCGCTGGATATTTTTGCCAGAGATAACAATATATTACCTGTAAAGCCTTTTGTTCTGGTAGTAGCCCAAAACACCGAACATGCAAGTATGTTGAAGTCGATGATTACTTCTTCGTCCTTTTTCGACGGATACTATGCCGACAAAGTTATGGAGATACACTCAAGACAGAGTGGAGAGGAAAAAGACGAAAATGTTGAGCAATTGTTATCACTGGAAGATCAAGATAATAAAATTGAGATTGTTATTCATGTAAATATGCTCAAAGAGGGTTGGGATGTTACAAATCTTTATACAATCATACCTCTTCGTACTGCAACTTCAATGACATTAAGAGAGCAGACGATCGGGAGAGGATTGCGATTGCCCTACGGAAAAAGGACTGGGGATCATAAGGTTGATAAACTGACAATTGTTGCTCATGACAAATTTCAGCAAATTATAGACGAAGCCAATAAACCTGACTCTATCATCAAACAGGAAAATGTAATTACTATAGATGAAACTGAAACTATCCACGATAAGGAAGTAATTACCGTAACACCAAAGATAGAGGAAGCATTCAAGAATAAACAAGACGAAATTGAGGCTATTACGAATGCAGAGGAAAAGCAAAAGGCTCAGAATAAACTGGATAGTCATAAACTGCTTGTTTCGGTACTGCCCGAAGTAAACGATAAAGTTAATAACGTCAATGAACTAAAGACAGAAGATGTCAAGAGGATAGTAATTGAAAAGATGAAGCAGAAAATGGAAAGCACTCCTCAACAGGAAATGTTCGCTGCTGAAATGATAAAGGAAGCAAAAGAAGTTTATGAAGAAATTATCGACGAATTTACCCGGAACATCATTGAAATACCGAGAATCACCATACTTCAAAGTGGTGATGTCAAATCAGGATTCAATGAATTTGATTTAGATACCAAGGATCTTAATTTTCAGCCAGTATCTGAGGAGATACTTAGAAAGACTTTGAGGGATCAAGAAGATAGTGTAGATGTTGTTGTAGGGCAAGGAAGATTCGTTGTTGATAAACTTGAAAATATCATTATTAATGAACTGATCAGTCAGCCTGAGATTGATTATGATAGCCAGGCAGACATTTTATTTAAATTGGCGGAGCAGGCTGTTAAGAAGTTTCAGTTATACCTCGATGAAGACAAAATCATAAATGTAGTTCTTTACCACAAGAGAGAGATAGCGGAATTCATATTTACTCAAATGATGGAGAACTTCTATTGTGAGACCCCATCATTTGGGACACCAAAGATTTATCCATTTGATAAGATCAGAGAGCACAATTACTCTAAATACACGAATGATAGTATTCACGATATTAGGGAAACTATCACACCAACTAATACAATTCCCAGCAAGCTATTCAGTGGATTCAAAAAAGCATGTCACTCGTTATATAAATTTGATTCTAAGACGGAAAAAGACTTTGCCATTATATTGGAAGATGATAAAACTGTATTAAAGTGGATACGGCCTGCTCCGAATCAATTTGATATTTATTGGAACCATAACTCCAGTAGATACCGGCCTGATTTCGTTGTAGAAACAGATGAAGCCATCTATATGATTGAAACAAAGAAGGAAGGAGACATAGAGATTTCTGAAGTTCAGGAAAAATCACAAGCAGCCCTCGAATACTGCCAGCATGCCACAGAGTATACAGCAAAAAACAGCGGCAAGCCGTGGGCGTACGTGTTAATCCCGCATAATGCTGTTCAAAGCAATATGGGTTTTCAATTTTTAGTTGATAAATTCAGAATGAAATAACGACCCATTGTTTTTTTTAATATTTGATAACAAATCTTCCTGCTGCCACTATACTTCGATTTAATCCGCCAGAAGCAGACAGGCTCAGTACAAGTTTCCCAATACTACTCTGCCATAAACTACTTAGAATTTACGGTTTTGAGTACAGGGCAGGCAAAAAATCCTTCGATATATCTAAGGATAAATTCAAAAGAAGTTTTGAGAGATGTTTCCGCAGATCTTTTGAGATACTTCCTCATCTATAATTTTCGTGAGAAGGTTAATTGAAATGAAATTTTATACGTTTCATAGGATGATCATCGACTGAAATATCTATACTTTTATCGGGTTTTTGTTCAGGAATTGTACAAGATATTCCAAACTTTTCAAGAAATAAACATTTCA
>BDTH01000012.1 GCA_002923195.1 bacterium BMS3Abin15 | reverse complement strand
CGGCATTTATCGAAAAAATAATTCCTCGAGGTATAAGTACACCAATATTAAAGAGATTCCTTAATTTATTAATGCTTAAATTATGAATATTTTGTGGTTCACATGGAAAGATATTAAAGATCCTTATTCTGGTGGAGCAGAAGTGGTTAGTAATCAGTTAGCAAAAAGACTAGTGGCTGATGGTCACGAGGTTGTTTTTTTAGTGCGTGGATTTCCAAGGATGGCAAAAGAAGAAATGGTAAATGGGTATAAAGTAATTAGGGTGGGCAATTATCACACGGTTTATCTGGAAGCCTTTAAATATTATCGAAAAAATCTTAAGGGTTGGGCAGATTTAGTAATTGAAGAAGCTAATATTATCCCGTTTTTTTGCAATTGGTATGTCAAAGAAAAAAGTATTTTATTTTTTCATAATCTTGGCCGAGAAATTTGGTTCTATGAGATGGGTTACCTCAAGGGCCTAGCGGGCTATTTACTGGAACCAATTTGGCTGCAGTTTTTGGGCAAAAAAAGAAATATTATAACAATCTCGGAAAGCACAAAGAATGACTTAATTAAATTTAGGTTTAGAAAAAATAAAATTGAAATAATAAGTGAAGGAATTGAAATTGAGCCCTTGAAAGATCTGAAAATCGAAAAATTTTCGAAGCCGACACTTCTAAGCCTAGGAGCTATTCGAGCCATGAAACGCACGGATCAGATTATTTTGGCTTTTGAATTGGCAAAAAAAGAAATGCCCGATTTGCAACTGATTATTGCTGGTTGTACTGCAGGAAAGTTTGCCAAAAAGGTTTTAGCTATGATTGAAGAGTCACCATTCAAGGATTCAATTAAATGTTTAGGAAGAGTTAGCCAAGAAAAAAAGATTGAGCTGATGCAAAAGTCTCATTTGATTGCTGTCACATCTGCCAAGGAAGGGTGGGGGTTAATTGTGACTGAAGCCAATTCGCAAGGTACGCCCGCAGTAGTGTATAATGTAGATGGTTTGCGAGATAGCGTTAAAAACCAAATAACAGGCTATATTTGCGAAAAAAATACTCCAGAAAATTTAAGCAAAAAAATAAGAGAAGCTTTACAAAATAAAGAAAATTACGAAATCATCCGCGAAAATGCCTGGCAATGGAGCAAGGATATTAATTTTGACAAAAGTTATGAGAGCTTCATTAACTTAGTGAATAGTCATGTTGAAGAGAGAAAAGCTTCGGTTTTAAGAAAGATCGTTGGTTTTGTTGAATAATAATATATAAAATTAATTGTTAAGATAATAATAAATTATATGAAAAAAGTTATAACATATGGTACCTATGATCTTTTGCACGAAGGACATATAAACTTATTAAAAAGAGCCAAGGCTTTAGGTGATTATCTTATCGTTGGTTTATCTACTGATGAATTTAACGTGCTTAAACACAAGGAGCCATTTTTGCCTTATAAGCAAAGAAAAATAGTTTTAAATGCTATTAAATATGTTGATGAAGTTATTTCAGAAGAGAATTGGGAACAAAAAGTTTTAGACATAAAAAAACACAACGTGGATGTTTTTGTAATGGGAAATGATTGGGAGGGAAAATTTAATGAGTTGAAAAATTATTGCGAGGTAGTTTATTTGCAAAGGACGCCGATAGTATCAACTACTGGTTTAAAAAGAAATATTATTGATAAGATTGAAAAATAAAATGATTAAAAAAATAAAAACATTTTTTTGGGAATTGTTCAGGGCTATGCCTTTAGATGATAATTTTAAAAATTATGATGAGTATTGGAAAAATAGAGGTTTTCATGCTCCTTCACTAAATAGAGCCAAGATAATTTCTCAACACATAAAATCAGAGAGTAGGATATTGGATATAGGTTGTGGTGATGGAACAATTATGGAATATTTAAGTAAGAATAATAAACCGCAAGAAATTATTGGCATTGATATTTCTCAAAAAGCTGTTAATTTTGTTAATGAAAAAGGATTTAAAGCTTTTAAATTTGATATATTCTCTGATGAATTTGCGGAATTTCTTAAAGATAAAAAATTTGATTATATAATAATAACAGAAGTTTTGGAGCATGTTCAGAATCCTGAAATTATTATGAATTTAATAAAGAAACATGTACTTGATTCCATTTTTGTATCTATACCAAATGCTGGTTTTTTTGTAAATCGAATTAGACTTTTGTTTGGGAAATTTCCACTGGCAATGATACAGCAACATATCAAGGAACATATAAGATTTTGGACATTAACAGATTTTCTCTATTGGTGCACATATCTTGGTTTTAATATTGATAGTTATTTTGTTTCTTCTGGACTGTATTTCAAACCGCTTGAATTTTTAGAAAAGCTTAGCCCATCATTATTTGCACAACAAATTATTTAAAATTATTTATAAGATAAAAAATGAGGAAAAAAAATAATTCATTTATAAGATTTTTGTATTTTCCTTATTTATTATTGTTTAAGCAAAGTAATCTTTGGATTTTTGGATCTTGGAAGGGGGATAAATATAATGATAATCCAAAAGCTCTTTTTGAGTATGTAAACAAAGAAAAGAAAGATATTCGCGCTGTTTGGTTAACAAAAAGTGATAAGGTTCATAATGATTTAATAAAAAAAGACTATGAATGTCATAAATTCTATTCTTTTATGGGAATCTACTTATCTTTAATCGCGAGAGTTGCTGTTATTTCTGTTTCTTATCTTGATGTCTCTCCTTTTATTTATCTGCTTCCATGGAAGCTAAAAATAATTCAATTATGGCACGGCACTCCACTAAAAAATTTGAATAATAAATATTTTTCAATGGGGGAAGTATTATTGATGAAATTTTTTGTAGTGTTTCTTACTAGGCCAATGGATTTAATTTTTTCAGCAACGAGTTTAAATAAGAAAGTTTATTCTGACCTACTTGGGGTAAAAGAAGAAAAAATTAAAATAACTGGACAGCCAAGAAATGATTTACTATTTATAGAAAAAGGATCCGAAGTAAAATCTAATACAAAAAAACAGATCGTCATATTATATCTACCTACTTGGAGAGAATATGATAATAATCATGATTTATTTTTTCAATATGGATTTAATATTTATAAAATGAATGAATTTTTAAAGAAAATAAATGCAAAACTCTTAATTAAATTTCATGCTATAGAATCTACAAGGAATAAAATTTTAGGAGTTAAAAAAAATGATGAAAGAATTAGCTTTGTTGATATAGATAATGTTTATGAAATTCTT
>BDTH01000011.1 GCA_002923195.1 bacterium BMS3Abin15 | reverse complement strand
AATTGATCAGCTGGTAAATTTTGGCGTGGAAAAACATGATGATTTAGCTGATGCTTTTTCCGTTATGATGCATGAAGTAGCAGAAAAAATAAACGAACCAAAGCCGGATATCTTTTTTGTATAGGATCCTTGAGTAGAAAGTTATCAACAGCTTGTCTACTTTATAAAGTCTGGACTAGATCAAGAGTCTGCGTCATTCATTAGGTTACCTATGAATAACACTGTTTTAGAGCAAAAATTAGGGGTACCTGAGGTCAATCAGGGACAACAAGAGCAGATAGCGCCAGTTAAGGTTAAATACTGCCTTTACGCCCGGAAAAGCACCGAATCAGAGGAACGTCAGGTGCTTTCCATTGATTCACAAACAAAGGAGATGCTTCATATCGCCGAACGAGAAGGGCTAGAAATTATTGATATCCGCAGGGAAAGCCATTCAGCCAAAGACTCAGGAACAAGACCAGTATTCAACGAGATACTAGCAGATATCAAAAAAGAAAGATTCAACGGCATCTTGACCTGGGCTCCAGACAGACTGAGTAGGAACGCCGGAGATCTCGGATCCCTGGTGGATCTTATGGATCAAAAGATTCTGGTGGAAATACGCACTTACGGACAGGTGTTTTCCAATTCTCCCAATGAAAAGTTCTTACTGATGATTTTAGGATCACAAGCTAAACTAGAAAATGACAATCGAGGCATAAATGTGAAGCGAGGACTTCGAATGAGATGCGAAATGGGTCTTTGGCCAACTTGTGCTCCTACTGGATATCTTAATGTTCGTAACGACGATAAAAAGTGCGTTGTTGTTCCTGATCCGTAGCGTAGTTCGATTATTAAAAAAATGTATGAAAAAGTGGCCCATGAAAAATGGAGCGGACGGAAACTTTATCACTGGTTACGATTTGAGTTGAATTTTAAAACCAAAGGTAATAAGAATATTTCACTGAGCAATATCTATCTCATTCTCCAAAATAGTTTTTATTACGGCACGTTCGAATATCCCCAAGGAAGCGGAAATTGGTATCAAGGCAAACATGAACCGCTTATAAATAAAGAATTGTTCGATCTAGCGCAAGAACAGCTCAAACGTGACCGGATCGTCCGAGAAAGCCGTGAGTTCGCCTTCACGAAACTGATGAAGTGCGGATTATGCGGTTCGGGAATATCTGCGGAAGAAAAATACAAGAAACTCAAAAACGGGAGTGTTAATAAATACATCTATTACGGATGCGCCCGGTCAAGGGATCGGAATTGCAAGTGCGGTTACATGAGAGAAGAAGCTATCATATCCCAATTGATTCGCATTGTTGATAAATTGGATATGAATGAAATCGGACTCAAAAAACAGTTCGAGGAAGAAGTGGAACGATATAATCATTTTCAAAAGACAGTACTCCAGATGAACGGAAAAGGAAATGAAATCCAGAAGAGCCAGCAGTTCGATGTTAAAACATATGTTAAGTACATCCTTAAAGAAGGAAAAATCACAGAAAAAAGAGAATTGCTGGCCAGCCTTAAAAGCAGGCTGATTTTTCGCAATAAAAAGATAACGTTAGAAAAACATGAGACCACCATAAAAAATAGTTGATTTTTGTTCTTTAAAATGTATAATAAAAAATACAATATAGCCTAAACCTGTGTTTTTACGCAGGCATGGTGCAATAAATCCTGAGTAACATAAACGGTCTCGTGATCGGTACTTGTTACTCAGGTCAGTGCTCGAAAGAGCATTGGATAGTCCGAAAGGATTATCGCCATCGCGGAGCCTTTTTTGTATAAAAGATAATTAATTTAATTAAATAATTAACTAAAAACTATGGAAAATGAAAACCAACAGTCGGCGGGACAGACTAAAAAATGTCCCAGGTGTGGAGAGGAAATCCAGTCCTCCGCAAAAAAGTGTAGACATTGCCAATCAGACATCAGGAATTGGTTTATGAGGCACAAAATCATTACAGGAATACTAATCATTTTTGTCATTTTAATTATTACCGGCAACAATGCAATACAAAAATCTTCCGAAAATTCTTCAGCTACAATAAAACAGGAAACCACACAAAAAGAAATAATTCCAGAACCGGAACTGATTGAATTGTCAGGCACAGGTCAGCAATCATCTCAAGTATTTAATCTTGAAAAAGGATTAACAGTTTTTAAAATGACCCACACCGGTACTTCAAACTTCTCGATTGTCCTTATGGATAGTAATGGAGAAAGGGTAAAATTACTTGTAAACGAAATCGGGCAATTTGATGGCGCAAAGGCAGTTGGCATTCTTAAAAAAGGTAACTACATTTTAGATATTTCTGCTAGTGGCATATGGACAGTAGAAATTAAACAACCTCGCCCAACTAGTGCCGACGCAAAACCAAAAACATTTACCGGAACAAGCCAGCAAGTTTCGCCTTTTATAAACCTCGATAAAGGATTAACGACTTTCAATCTAAATCATAATGGCAACTCAAATTTCTCTGTTACATTGATGGACAAAAACGGAAAAAGGATAGAGCTACTAGTGAATGAAATTGGACAATTTGACGGATCAAAAGCAGTTGGGATAAGTCGAGCTGGATTATATTTAATGGATATAAGTGCTAGTGGCGATTGGTCTATAGATATACAATAATTTTTCGGTCAACAAAAACCACCGGCATTGCTGGTGGTTTTTGTTTTTGAGAATTTTAAACTTTTTATTTTAAATATTTAGACGGATTTTAAGGTTGATTCAATTCTTTGTGCTGTTCTAATGTTTGTTTAATCTTGCTCACTGATAAAATTCTATAGTATTCAATTCGATCACCGTATTCAACCGGAACATGTAATAATGAATGCTCCAATAGAGGTCCTCCTGACCATTTTGAAATTACTATATCTCCATCAATTACTTTTCCAGCATGTTTCAAATCATTGCCGTTCCAGTAAAGAACAATGTCTCCTTTTTGAGGCATTTCAGAAATTTTTTCAAGCTCATTTTTATCTAATAAGTATTTAACAAAAGAGGAATAAACAAAGCCATCTTTAAATGGTTCTATATCATCGTGAAGATCAAGAGCATAAGCAAAACAGTTATATTGATGCTTTTCCCCTGGCGGTAATTCAACGATCTTGATTGATTCAGGTAAAATAGAAACGACTTCTTTTTCAAACCTATCTTTCAAATGCCATCTTTGTAGTTTGTCCTTATTTCCTATTCCAGTAATTTCAGTTAAAGTTTGACG
>BDTH01000010.1 GCA_002923195.1 bacterium BMS3Abin15 | reverse complement strand
ATATGTTAAAGGTATCCGCAATATTGATCAGGTAAGCCAAAAAGATTTCGGAGCCTTGTCAGGATTACCCTTTATTTGCTCTGCTTCGACTGAGTATCGATTCCTTTCTGAGAGTACTACTGAGCGCAGTGAAGCATTTCAAAAACATATGGGAAAACGATTGGTTGAACTTGGTTATATCTCCGGTGATATTCTTAACTTGGATGGACACTCCATCAAACTTTTCTCTCGTAAGGAGATGAAAAAATCATATTTTACAAAGGACGATTCTTATGGCAAAGCAATTCGCGTCTTTTATACTCAGGATCAAGATAGTGGTAAACCTCTTTTTGCAAAGGTTGCTTATTCGGGAACAACTGTAGCTCAAGTTACTCCCCATTTAGCAGAGGCTAATAAAGAAATCGTTGGGGGAAATTTCTTGTGTGTATGCGACAAAGAGTGGTTTATTGGAGATCTTCTGGACCAACTCGACAAAGTTTATGGTATCCAAGTATTACTTCCATTGAAACGCACTGCCAAGCGCCTTACAGAAATGCAAAAAATCTCGTTTGAAAAATTCAAATATCGCCATCAAAATCAGCCAATTGCTAAGTTATTTACAGATTTGGATGGCTTTAAAGGGCCAATGCGATTGTTTGTTAAGCGAAATAACGATGGTTCATTATTTGCTTTAATAACAAACAAAAAGTACTTTAGACCGGCTCGCGCAATGAAGACTTATAGCCGTCGCTGGGGGATTGAAAACTTTTTTAATGAAAATGTTTTCTTGGGCATTGATAAGTTACCATCCTTGGAAATCAATGCCATTCAGACGGCTTTGTCACTCAAAATGGTTTCATTCAATCTGGTTGATAACTTCAGGAAAAACCTTCCTACACCTTTTTCGACCATGAAGCCTGAGTCTATATATAAAAAATTCATTCAGGGGGTTCAAGGGAAAGTTCAAATAAAAAGGAATAAACTACAGATAGATATCTATGGCTTCGAGCATCAACAGGTAGTCGCACCACTTTTAAAAAATCTTGAGCAAAATCTAATTACGCAAAATGTTGACCCTCGTTGCTCCTGGCTCAATAATTATCCTTTGAATTTCTCTTTTAAATGAATATATTGTATATTAATCTATGGCTGAATTATTGCTGATGCTTCCAAATGTTTTTAACAGTGTGAAAATGGTCTGCCTGGAATTTAACAGCTGGAAACACTTCCTTTATTGGTTCCGTAAAACTTTTTGAATAATCTGAAAATGCCGACATAACGTTGATGCCAAGACCTTTGATTTTTTGAAGAAATTTTTTGGCCTCTTCTTTACTTTCTGATTCTGCTTCATGGGTAATCAATATCCTGTCGTATTCATCCTTAATTACCATTACACAATTATCAGTTCCCATTGGATAATATCCATCTATGTGACACTCTGTTGGCATCTTTATTTCTATCAATTTTTTTAACATTTCTTCATCAGATGGCAGATTGTTTCCGATTTCATCAATCCATCTCTTAATACTGGACTTAGTTATTGGAATAAGAAATAAAACTGTAAATATGGTGGCAATATTTCTTAATGTCACTCCACAATTAACTGCTAAAAAGCAACTCAACCTGACGACACTCTTACTAACATGCTGAGCCATTGATACTTCTTCTACTTGAGGCGTGAAAAAAACTCTCGACCCATTATAATTGTAATAATTACCTTTCGCAATAATGAAACGATAGATAATTGGACAATAAAGAGTGGATAATTCTTTGGCATCTACTGAATACGTTTCCTGATCCCATTTTATTTTTGACTTTGCATTAAATATTTTTTTATAGTTTTTTTTCCTTGTGTCAAATTCAATGACCGTTGTTTCGTTTTCAATATATGACCTAACAAATATCTCTTCATTGGCCTTGGTAACAGCAGACTCGAACTTAGCTTTAATAGCAATTGCCACTATCTCTCCTTATTGATAAAGATAAAATTTAGTATTTTGAACATAGCAGAAATATGTCCAAAGTACTATATATCAATAAGGAAAAATTGTTCAGCCCCTTTATAATAGGCTTAATTACAGCATTCTGATTTCAATAATTTTATTTATATTTGTGAAAAAGGTGGGACAGACCCAAATAATCTTGACGTATAGGACGATTGCTACAAACACGCCCATTTGGGTGACGATAATTATCTGAACCTATACAACGATAATAATATATCTTTCTTGTGGATGTACGTGTAGAGGTTCTATAAATAGCATAGCCACATATACTACAAACCAAAAGCCCTTGAAGAAGAGTCGGCTCCTTGGTATGCCGAATAGAAAATTGCTTATTTTTTTTCAACCGCTCTTGAACAAGATCAAAAATTACTTCATTAATTATAGCAGGAACGGGGATCTCAATCCATTCATCTTTGGATCGTTCACGAGAAGAATAAGAACGAGCTGAGAAACCGCCACGTTTACGCAAGGGACGAGTAATTTTCTTCCTCTCAGCCTTCTCTGTTTTACCAAAACATGCACTTCCTTTATACGCAGGATTACGAAGCATACCCCAAACCGTTGATCGATCCCAGATGGATTTTCCAGAGCGGGTTAGAATGCCCTGTCTTGTCAACCTTCTGGCAATCTCACCTATATTAATTGCTTCCTCTGTGTAAAGGTGATAAATATTTCGCACTACTTCGGCCTCATTTTCAACTACTTCGTAATAGGCTGAGGAGGTATCCGTTTTTTTGATGTATCGATATCCATATGGCGCTCCAGAGAGAACATTAACGAAACCGTTTTTTGCTCGGTGCTTTTTACCACGTCTACAACGTTCAAGAATTTGAGCTCTTTCATACTCTGCAATCATTCCTTGAAATTGGATTAAAAGCTGTTCTTCTGGGGTAGCGGCTTGAGGAGATTTAATAAAGATAACTTCTACACCATAACGTGAAAACTCTTCTAACAAAAGCACCTGATAGGCATATTTACGACTAAGGCGGTCTGGAGAATATATAAGAATTGTTTCTATTTGGCCCTCTGCAGACAAGTCTCGTAGATGTTCAAGCCCTGGACGCTGAAGGATAGATCCACTGTAACCTTCATCTTGAAATATCCATTCAGATGGCACGCTATATCCCTCTGTCTGCGCATATTCTATAAGAGCTGCTGTCTGACTACCTATGGTTTGCTCCTCTTTTTGCCTGTCCGATGATACTCTTGCGTATATTGCTCCTGTT
>BDTH01000009.1 GCA_002923195.1 bacterium BMS3Abin15 | reverse complement strand
GTCAATATTGACATAGACATTTTGTTGTGATATAACAAAGTAACGAATTAGTTTCTTGTCAACTAAATAATAAAGTTCAGATAAAAAAGGAGGCCAAAATGTCAAAAAACACCATAAAGTTGCCGAGAGTGATCATAAACACTCATTGCCACGGCAGAGACTTAAGAGAAGCACACAAGACTACCGTAAAGCAGTATTTAAAAGAATCACTTAAATCAAGTATCAGCATATCCATTCTGATGCCCAACACCAATCCGCCAATAGTTAATATCCTGACTCTCAATAAATACCTTTCCTTAATAAATCGGGCAGTAATGGAACAAGAGGCACCGCACGAGCAATATATTTACTTCGGACTGACAGATACCAATATCAAAGAATGTGAAATTGCATTGAGATATCCTATGGTGGTGGGCCTTAAGATTTATCCTAAAGGTGTAACTACCGGGAATATCGGAGTTTCCGATTACGAAGTGATTCTGAAGGCCATGGAGTTGGTTAAGAAAAACAATAAAGTGCTGGCTGTTCACTGTGATGATCCAGGAATTATCGCCGCCGCGAGAGCGAATCCGATTGAGGCAGAGGTCTTTTACGTTAAAAAAATTATAGGTCTAGCTGCAAAGACTCCGAGGGTTAAAATAGTAATATGTCACGTGTCCTGCCAGCAAAGTGTCGAGATAATTCTTAACGCTCAAGGAAAGGGAATGCAAATAGCTATTGAGGTCACTCCACACCACTTGTGGTTTGACAGCGACGGAACCAACTGGAATCCCGCGATTAGTCCTATTTTCTACCACTGCTATAATAATCTCCGCTCAATACAACACCGAGTATACCTTCAGCATCTTATAACCAAAGAAAATTCCTTGGTTTTTATAGGATCTGACAGCGCCTGCCACACAGAAGAAGAAAAGATGGCCAACAAAAAATTGGGTGGTATTCCAACTCACCAGGAAATGGTCCCGGTCATAGTCACCTTGGCAAAACAGTTTAGAATTTCGGATCGACAAGTAGCAAATTTACTTTCATTCAACGCTAGTAAATTTCTGGGAATACCGGTTTCCGATGAGCTGGTCGAATATGAAATAAAAGAAAGGATCGATAGTCTTCAGTATAACGACGGGAAAGTATTAAATCCCTGGAATGGATCAAGGCTCTGGTTCCCAGTGCTCAAATAAAAAGGAGGCGGTTAATAATGATAATGTTAAAAAAGGGGAACATGATTTCAAATGTCGTAGTTTCTAGCATACTGGGGCATTCTGGAAGAGGTATGTTTCCACTAACCCTTAAATTGAGCTACCGCAAATTTGTCAAAAAAGTCTTAGAAACTAAAACTACAGTAATAGCTGAATCAGCCACACGATTTAAGATAGTGGGAAATTATCAAATACGGAAACCGTGGACATGGTGGATATACGTACGAAAACTTCCGAGAATGAGCCTGCTTAATGCTTTTGGGCTAACAAACGACGGCATTGAAAAATGCGCTAAAAAAATACTCCGCTCCGCAAAAAAAGGATTTCAGGTAATCCCCAGTTATTTTCCGGAATTCAGTAAGGGACTGGATATAGCCATTAAGGAGGCATTGGAGGCAATAGCGATATATCAGTCAGAGTTAGGAGATTATTTCTTCGCGCTTGAAATTAATGTTTCCTGCCCTAACGCTGGGGAAGATGTTTCAAAAAACATGAGTCAAGCTGTTGCCTGTGCTAAAGCTATTAAAGCCAGGCATCCAGATTTGACTCTAATAGTGAAGTTGAGTTATCTTCACCCCATCAGCCTGGCCGAAGAATTGGAAAGAGTCGGGGTGAATATTATCCACGGGATCAATACGATTCCCTATGGTGAGGTTTTTCCAAACAAACAGTCGCCTCTGCATAAAGTTGGCGGAGGTGGAATTTCAGGAGGCCTCGCTTATCCACAGGCTCTTGAGTACAACACGAAACTGTCAAAAAGAGTAAGTATTCCTTTGATAATGGGATGCGGAATAACAGATTTAATATCCCTTGGGGAATACAAAGACATAAGGGGCAATGGTAACTCGGTAAGTATATGCTCCCTTGTGCGTCTCAATCCCACTAAGGCTATAATGGCAATAGAGATATCAAATTAAAAACAGCTTCGACATAACCGTCGAAGCTGTTTTTCATTTTTTAAATCTTACAATCCGTGCTTATCCTTATTGGCATTATGCTCTTCAACGGTTCTGGAAAAAACTGTTTCTCCTGTCGCTGGATCACTGAGAAAATAATTGTAATTTGTCTTAATTGGATATATAGCCGCTTCTATAGATTTAATTCCAGGATTGGAAATCGGTCCCGGCGGAAGACCTTTATTGGCGTAGGTGTTATAGGGCGACTCGACCATGGTATCTTCAAGTGAATATTGCTTTTTATTTATTCCTAAAATATAAGCCAGTGTGGCACAACTTTGAAGCGGCTGTCCAATACTTATTCTTCTCCAAAATATATCACTAACTATTTTCCTGTCCTCTTCTATCCTAACTTCATTTTCAATTACACTGGCCATGGTTACGATCTCAAATATGCTTTTCCCCTGCTTTTTAATCTCTTGGCGCAAGTTATCTGCCATTTTATTATCAAAATTGTCCAATAGCTTCTTAATAATTCCTTCGGCATCCGTGTTTTTATAAAAAAAGTAAGTATCAGGAAACATATAGCCCTCCAGCGACTGGCTAGCTGGCTTGTCAGCCAAAAAGTTGAATTCACTAATCAATTCTTTGTCAGGATTATTTATCAGAGAAGAAAAATCATCACCGGGCAGGCCGTTAGCATTGAGCCGCTCAGTCATCTTTTTAACACTCCACCCCTCTGGAAAAGTTAATTTTACCTGACTGGAAATTGTTTCCCCTTCAGTAATAATTATTGCGATTTTCGGTATGGTCAGCTGGGGACTAATGCTGTACTTTCCCGCAATCATTTTGTCGTTAATTCCTTTTGACCAAAGATAGTAGATAAAATAAATATAATTAGACACTAGCCCCTCTTTTTCGAATTTCTTCCCAATTTCTACAACACCTTCTCCTTTTTCAATTTCCAAAATTTTTGATTGCCCAGAGGTTCCGTGGGAATAATAAACTCTGTTAGAAAAATAAAAAAAACTTCCTGCAACAAACGCAAGAATAACCAGAAAAATAATTATTTTCTTATTTTTCATACTAATCATTAGATTTATG
>BDTH01000008.1 GCA_002923195.1 bacterium BMS3Abin15 | reverse complement strand
AAAAACTCCTTCAACTAAAATAAATGCCAGGAGAAAGCAGACAAGGTTGGCAATTAAAAGATATAATACATTTTTACATTTTTTCATATATAACAGACCAATAATTCTATCACAACTACTATCAGATAGTTCTATTATTTAAACGGTATATGATGTGACGAATATTGATAAATAATGTTGCTGTAACATTATAATACATCAAAGGATCTCTTGTGTGCTCTCGAATGTATTTTTTGAAAATATAATAAAGAGCGAATAAAATATAAAAATAATGAAATGAAAATTTCCAGGAAGATTAAGAATAATCAGAAACTAAAAGCTTTTGCCGCTTTAATAATAGGCGTTTTCATTGCTTTATTAATTTCTGAAATTATTTTACAAATATTCGACTTCCCAGGTAAGCCTGTTAGTGGCTGGACGAATTGTAAAAGTAACAATCCCGGACAATGCAATTACCTGGGGTTCAGAGGTAGAGAAATCACATATTCTCCAGATGACTTCGTCGTTATTTTAGTGGGAGATTCTGAAGTTTACGCATCGTCGTTACCCTTTGAACAAATACCTGAACGCCGTTTAGAGCACTTTTTACAAAATTTTAAAGATAATGTCAAAGTATTCACAATTGCTGACATGGGTTATGGCCAGGATCAACAGTATCTGGCGCTTAAGAAATATTTTGAAAAGCATAGGGCTGATCTGGTGCTGCTGATGTTTACAGCCAGGAATGATATTGAAAATAATATATTTCCAACGTCAGGCAGGAATAATACGATTAAGCCGAATTTCTGGCTTGAGAATGGTGAACTTCGCGGTCCAACTGAAGGGTGGTTAGACCCGGTGGGGCCACGGATGAAACTGGCATTGCTCTGGAAGTCTTACGTTGGGAAAACAATTGGAGAGTCACGTATAGAAATGTGGAAGAAGGATATCTTACCGCCTCCTTATCAGCCGTTGAGACACTCTCAGGGAGAAGTCGACTATTCCTGGCAGGAGAGGTGGGGCAATGATCCGCAAATAGCTAATGGTATTAAGTCAGAAAGGCAAAGGGTAGGCATTGGAAATTATCCGACACCAAGGAGTGAAAGGCGAACATATGGGATTAATCTGACGCGGAAACTCTTTTCGAAAATAAAAGGACTGACAGAAGAAAATAATGGACACTTTATTATTTTCAAAGAAGAAAGACCCTGGGAATTACAGGACGCCGGTAGGGAGAAGGTTTATTTTTTGAATGGCAAATACTACAAAACTTCAATCAGACAATATCAGGATGACCTGAGATATCTCTTTCATGGTTTTGAACATTATAGAATTCCTTTAAATATAGAGAATTATACAGTGAAATCAGGAGATTCTCATTTAAATCAACAGGCTATTGATAAATTGTTCAAGGAACTTTCACAAATAATAAGCAAAAAAAATTATTTCCGATAAAATATGACATTAAAAATGGTAACATAGAGGGGCAATTCGTGATGTTGTATTAACTCGATTTTTTTGTTATATTATTTAGACTTACTAAAGTAAATTCGCATTATCTAATCATAATACTTCTGTATTGTTAATCAGGTGTTAGAATTCCATATGACCAACGGAAAAAACCTTCAAAACAATGACGGCCAGAACAAGCGTCCTTCTGCGTTGGTCGTGTTTCCTGTTTATAACGAGGAAAATGCACTCCGCCATGGCGTTGAAACGTTGACCGCCTTTCTCAATGACCACGATAACTATGAGTGGAAAATAGTTATCTCGGACAATAATTCCAATGACCGCACAGCAGAGATAGGCTGTGCTCTGCAATCCGAGAATCCAATAGTCAATTACCTGCATATCCCTCGAAAAGGGCGGGGTATAGCGCTTCGCACCGCCTGGGAACAGGCGGACACCGACTACGTCAGTTACATGGACATCGATCTCTCGACCGGACTGGACGCCATTATAAAGGCCATTGATGCGCTGGACGGAGGTGCTGATATCGCTGTCGGCACAAGACTTTCCAAAGATTCAAATACAACAAGGTGCCTGAAGCGTGAATTCATATCACGCAGTTACAACATCGTTATAAAGATGTCGCTCGGTATCCATTTCAATGACGCCCACTGCGGGTTCAAGACCGGCCGCCGCGAGGTTGTGCGGAAGATATTGCCTTATATTAAAGACAATGAATGGTTTTTTGACACGGAGTTCCTTTTTTATGGTGAAAAGCTGGGACACAGGATCGTCGAAATACCGGTGACCTGGATCGAGGATACGGACACAAAAGCCAGGATATTCAAAGACGCATATGATGACTTAAGCGGTCTTTACCGGCTGCGCTTTCATAATAATTTGGGAAAGCAAGACATTTAGCCGCAGATTCTCACAGATAAAAGATTTGACAGGATGTACAGGATAAACTGGAATAAAAGAAAAAAGGTAGGCTAATCCAGTAAATATATTAATCCTGTCTAAAAAAAGATCAGTGTAAATCCGTGGCAAAGAAAGGATAAAACATGAAGGTGTTAGTTACCGGAGGAGCCGGTTACATCGGGAGCGTTGTCGTAGAGATGCTTCTTCAGCAGGGGTTCTCCGTTGTGGTTGTGGACAGTCTTATTGAAGGTCACAGATCAGCCCTCCCTTCCGGCATTCCTTTTTTTAAAGAGGACATCGGGAACCGGGAAGCCATCAGGAAAATCCTTGTCGACAACAAAATAGATGCCGTGATCCATATGGCCGGTGAAACGCTTGTATCCAAATCAATGACGCAGCCCGAGGATTATTTTATAACCAATGTTTCCAAAGG
>BDTH01000007.1 GCA_002923195.1 bacterium BMS3Abin15 | reverse complement strand
ATTTGTATATTTGTAGTTAATTTGTAATTTTGTAGGGGTTATGAAAACATTTATTTGTGAAATTTGCGGGGATGCGTATCTTGGCGAAGAAAAACCGAAAGGATGCCCGTTTTGCGGCGCCAGGGAGGCGTTTATAAAAGAGGGAAAAGATACTGATCCAATAGTAAATCAAAAGGAAGAAATAGGCGAGGTGTCCATTAAAAATTTGAAAGAAGCTCTTGATTTAGAAAAAGATGCAGTAGCTATTTATAATTGCATGGCAGGCAAAGCTGATACATATGAAATAAAAGCCATGTATAAACGATTAGCTAAAGTGGAAATGGAACATGTGTCGATAATTTGTAAATTACTTGAAATTGAAAAACCTGAAATTGACGTAGAAGAATGCAACGAAGATGATGTTGAAAATTTCAAAGGAACTGTTGATTTAGAAGATAATGCCGTTAACCTTTATAAGAAGTTTACCAAAGAGGCAACGGAAAAGAACATGAAAATTTTATTTACTGCTCTGGCTCAAGCGGAAGATGATCATATAAAGCTTATAAAAAATTACCTAAATTAGCTTTTTAGGACTTAGCTTGTAGCTTGTTAGTGAAATTTACCTAAGAAGCTAAGAAGCTAAGAAGCTATAAACCTAATTTCTAATAAAATGGTTTGGATTTATACATTAATCTCAGTAGTAATTGTAAGCGCAGTTTCTCTCATTGGGATTTTTTTGCTGTCTGCTGATTATAGAAAATTAAACAGAACTCTTGTCTATATAGTCAGTTTCGCCGCCGGAACATTATTAGGCGATGCTTTCATTCATCTTATTCCCGAATCATTTAAAAATAATTCTGCCATGGCATCCCTCTATATATTGGGCGGAATAATTGTATTTTTTATCCTGGAGAAATTTATTCATTGGAGGCATTGCCATGAAATTGCCTGTGACAACCATCCTCATGTAATGTCAAAAATGATTTTAGTCGGGGATACTCTGCATAATTTTATTGACGGGATTATAATAGCAGCCAGTTATTTGGTGAGTATTCCAGTTGGCATTGCCACTACGATAGCGGTGGTGCTTCATGAGATTCCCCAGGAAATAGGGGACTTCGGATCGCTTGTTTACGGCGGCTATACCAGGGTGAAAGCTTTGATGTATAATTTTCTTACGGCAACAACCGCTGTACTGGGAGCGGTCTTGGTTTTGTTTATAAATAATCGTGTAGAAAATATTACCGGCTTTTTGGTTCCATTTGCGGCCGGAGGGTTTATTTACATTGCCGGGACTGATATTATGCCTGAATTACACAAATCATTTAAGTTAAAACAGTCGCTAGGACAGTTATTTTTTCTTCTGCTGGGAATCGGGATAATGTACGCCCTCCTCTTTCTAGGATAACCAAACGACTTAACTTTATTGCGGTCGCAATAAAGTTAAGTCATAAAGATTTCAGTTTGATTTCGAAATTTTTAAATGCTAGGATAAAACCACACCACAGGCGCATAAATGTTACTGAACTTGTTCAGTAACAAGTTAAGTAACAAAAATTTATGGAAAATAATAAAAACTATATTCACGATTTTGAAAATCTGCCTAAATATTTAGCGTCAAAATGTCCAAAATGTGAGACACCTTTTAATAATGCAGAGGACACCGTGTGTTCTTCTTGCGGAATAAGTTTTTATAAAAACAATACAAAACCGAAAGGAATGACACAAAAAGAAATAGATGAAACTATAAAAAATCAGAAGATAGAACCAATCAATGATGAGCAAAGCACGTCCAGTAATGAAGAATTACGCTATGTTAATCCAGAAAACGAACCAATAAAAGAAAAAAAAATCACTAAAGCCAGGTAAAACTGCAAAAATAGGCATTATCGTAGGAATTATAATAGTAGCTTCCTCGCTCCTTTACTATTTTGTTATTAAGCCAAAACAAGAGAAAGTGGTTTATGGCAAGTGTCTTAGTTTAATGATGAGCTTTGGTGATGTAGATTCTGTGGAATCAAAAAGATTTTTAGATATGTGTACAAAGGCTGGTGGAGCAGATGAGGTACAAGAATCTATGCGAGAAGCCGCTAGAGAGGAATTAGAGAGAAGAAAAAAGGAGAATTTAGAAAGAGTAGAAAAAGAAGAGAAAGAACTGCTTACAGACTTGGAGTTGTATAATTTAAAAGTGACAGGCCTTAGCTTGACTGACAGAAAGTACGGAAGAACAATAAATGGTGAAATAAAAAATGATAACAATTTTAAAGTTTACGAGGTGACTTTTAAAATCGAATTATTTAGTGATAAAGAATTGACTAATAAATTAGGAGAGGATACTTGCAAAATAGGAAGTATTATTAATCAATACGGCGTGTTTTATCCAGGGAGCATAAAAAAATTTGAACAACACTGCTATTCAGATATAGAAGATTTTTCCTGGTTTACATATAAGATAATTTCTGCAAAAAGAGTAGAATTAAATTAATAATTATAGATAAAACTGTTATCTAATTTGTTATTGAACAAATTAGATAATAAATTAAGTAATAAAAATGTATCATTACCTGACGGCCGTCAGTTCGTGATACAAAATTAAATTAAAAAAATTATGGCTAGGAGAATTTTAAAAGAGAAAAATATTAGGAAATTAACTCGGATGGGACGAGCGGGGAGCAGCTTGGGATTAACTATTCCCAAAGAACTGACAACCCAGCTTGGCTGGCACGAACGCCAAAAAGTCGTAGTTTCTAAGAAAGGCGAAAATCTTATAATTAAAGACTGGGAGAAA
>BDTH01000006.1 GCA_002923195.1 bacterium BMS3Abin15 | reverse complement strand
CAATGGCTTTTTGATAACTGCAATACTGAGAAAACGACATTAAATACGACTGATGATGAAAAGTTAAATAAAAACAGATACCATTATCACGAAGTATTAGTGAAAAAATTATTGCAAAGACCAAATAATCTTAAACGCATAAACCTGTTTACAACTAATTACGATATGGCTTTTGATTATGCTCTTGACAATTTAGGAATACACTACATTAATGGTTTTATGGGTGTGCATAATCGTTGTTTCAGACCGGAAGTATATGATTATGATTTATACTACCCAGGTCAAAGTGTAACAGGCAAAGTTCATCGTGCTGAAAAAGTTCTTAAATATTACAAAATGCACGGTTCTTTATCTTGGCTATCTACGAAACCAGATTTCAGCAATACATACGGAATAAAAGAAATTCCTTTAAATAACGAGTTTAAAGCAAGTACAGATAATGAATTAATGATATACCCTTGTGTAAGTAAAAAATCTTTCGCTTTAGACTTGCCATATTCTGAACTGTTTAGACAGTTTTCACAAGCAATAAATCAACCACAGTCTGTTTTATTTTGCATTGGTTATTCATTTTATGACGAGCATATAAATGATATTATAAAACAAGCACTTTCTATCCCATCATTTACTTTATTTATTGTAAATTATTCAAGTGTGATTGAGAAGAAATCTTCAATTGAAGAACTAAAAGCACTTGGAGATAAAAGAATTATTGTATTGAATCAAACCGATGCAGAAGAATCGACCTTTACGGGTTTTGTTTCTAATGTTTTACCTGATTTGTATGAAGAAGAAGAGAATGAGAGTATTATTCGAACAATGCAAGAACTATATCCGAAAGAAGATACAGAAACAATGAATAATAACCCTGAACCAGAGGTACAATGATAAATTCAAATAAAATAATTGGTAGAGTTCTTTCTGTAGATAATTTTCGTGTCTATGTCAAAATTGACGAGGATTTACTCGGTTCATATAAAAGTGGTGTAAGTGACATTTATGAAATAGCACGAATTAATTCATATCTGATTATCCCGGTTGGTGCAGATAGAGTTGTAGCATTAATTACTCGTGTTACAATGAAAGAAGAAATAGAATTTGATAAGAATTCAACAAACATTACGCTTCCTACTTCTGCTCGTTACATATCGGCAACAATGTTAGGAACAATTGCTAACGAAAATAATAAAGAAAGATTTATTCAAGGTGTATATAATTTCCCGACTTTAGACAATCCTGTTTGGTATGTAACAGAAAAAGATTTAATCCATATTTTCGATGAAAAGCAAAATGAAAGTGAAATAGAGTATGATAAAGATTTTTACTTGCCAATTGGTACTTCCCCTGCATTTTCAAATTATAAAGTAAAAATATGCCCTGACCAATTTTTTGTAAAGCACGCTGCAATATTGGGTAATACAGGTTCAGGGAAATCTTGTACGCTTACTTCAATCTTGCGCAACTTATTCCAATATGATTACAGTGGTAAGAAATTAGAAAATGCTCATATAATAATTTTTGATACTAATGGTGAATACAAAGATGCATTTCTGCCCGAAGAAGAAACAAAAATAGATGTAAAAACTAATGAAGAATTACAACAAATAAATGCTTACTATTTAGGAGGAGATGAAAAAGTAAAAGTTCCATATTGGTTTATGAACTGGGACGATTTTAATCATCTGCTGAAACCCAGCGATGCAACACAAGCGCCTGTATTAAACAGAGCGATTGGATTAGCTAAGAATGAGCAAGAGAGCAAACAAAAGCAGATATTACCGTCCTATTTACATTCAGACCTAACAAAAATTATAGATTCTACGCCGGAAGAGATAAAAAAAAGAACTGGATATAATGACTATGGTACATGGAAGTGGGGTCGTTTTGAAAACAATGAAAATAGTAATGAGATATTGGATATTGGCAAAGCTATTAAGGAATATGATAGTGATTTAGGTGATGCAATTATTGAATTATCAAGTAAAGAGAACTTTAACAACGCATTAAAACAAGAGCCAATCAGAATACAAATTCAAGGACTTTTTGAATTATCGAATGCTAAATTGCTTGAAGAACAAATAATCAATGAGAAAAATATTGATATGCCAACTTGGTTTAGTTATCAAGAATTGTGTACGAAGTTTATTGATGCAGCAATTACGCAAGAAGGGCATAGTAATAATCGTATTGCAGAATATGTATCTACATTAAGATTGCGAATGAACAGTTTTTTGAATGACAAAAGAATGGCAATTCCTTTAATGCTTAAAGACAACAATGAAGCAAACAGGAATGTTTTGACACATTTCTTATCCTTTCTTTTGGGCGATTTTAATAGATACTTTAGTGAGGATAAAAAAGATAGTTTTATAAAAAAATATAATGATGATGCAGAACTTAAACAAAAAGAAAAAACAAATCAAGTAACAATAATTGATGTATCTACTTTACCTTTTGAAGTATTAGAGACAGTAACAGCTTTACTGGGACGTTTAATAATTGAATTTGTATCTCATTTTCTTCCTGAAAACAGAGGGAAATATCCAATTGTAATTGTTTTGGAAGAAGCACAAAATTATATTGCAGAAAATAAAGAATCAGTTGCTAAAATTGTGTTTGAGCGTATTGCAAGAGAAGGTAGAAAATATGGAATATCCTTAATTGTTTGCAGTCAACGTCCATCTGAATTGTCAAAAACGGTTTTATCACAATGTAATTCTTTTATTATTCATCGTTTACAAAATCCTGAAGATCAAAAATACATTAGGAGTTTGGTTTCAAGTGCAAATGCAGATATTTTAAACCAACTTCCAATAATTCCACAACAACACGCAATAATTACAGGAGATTGTGTGAGAACTCCAATACAAGTTAAGATAGACAATGTTTCACCAACTCCAAATAGTCATAATCCAAGGTATGTAGAGCAATGGTTGACAGATTTAAAAATTCCGTACGAAGAAACGTGTAAAAGGTGGAGTAATATAGATAATTCTTCTGTTGAGGGAAATCCAAAACTTGTGTAGGTGCAAACGAAGGAAACTATATGACCAAACCTCCCAACCAATCAGAAATCGTCCTCTACACCACCCCGGACGGCACAGTCAAACTCGACACCGTCTTCCAGGATGAAACTATCTGGCTGACCCAGAACAAAATGGCAGAGCTTTTTGATGTTAATATTCCGGCAATATCAAAACATCTAACCAATATCTACGAAGAGGGCGAATTACAGAAAAAGGCAACTATTTCCAAAACGGAAACAGTTCAAAAAGAGGGCGATCGTCAAGTAACTCGAAACAGGGATTTCTATAATCTCGATGTCATTATTGCCGTGGGATACCGGGTCAACTCCAAAAGAGCCACCCAATTCAGAATATGGGCAACCAATATCCTTAAAGAATACATCATCAAGGGCTTTGCCATGGATGATGACCGCCTAAAACAAATCGATAAATGGAACTACTTTGACGAGTGGTTAGAGCGAATTCGGGATATCCGGGCTTCCGAAAAGCGCTTTTATCAGAAAATACGTGATATTTACGCTACCGCCATTGATTACGACAAAAATTCCGAGCAGGCACAAATTTTCTTTAAAAAAGTACAGAATAAAATGCTCTGGGCAACTACCGGAAAAACAGCCGCAGAACTTATTGAAAACCGCAGCAATCCAGATGTACCCAATATGGGTATGACTGCATGGCTTGGTTCCATTGTTAGAAAACAGGATGTTGCCATTGCAAAAAACTATCTAAAAGAAGATGAAATAAAAGATCTGAATGAGATTGTTACCATGTATCTGGATTATGCAGAAAGACAGGCACGCAAAAGACAGACTGTTACAATGGAACAGTGGGCAGATAAACTTGATGGTTTTTTAGAATTCAATGAACAGGAAATATTGACACATACGGGCAAGATTAAAGCAGAAGTCGCAAAAAGAATTGCTGAAGACCGCTACGAAGAATTCGATAATAAACGCAAAAAAGCAGAAGCGTTAGCAGCTGATGAAGAGGACTTAAAACAGCTTGAGGAAATAGAAAGAAAATTGATAGAAAATCGGAAAAAATCAAATGAATGAAGCAGAAACGAGAGCCGAACTAATCGACCCTGCATTAAAAGCGTGTGGATGGGGGAAAATGCCGGATACAAAAGTATTTCGTGAATTTCGTATTACACATGGTAAAATTCAGACCGGCGGAAAAAGAAGCAAGCCCTTAATTGCAGATTACATTCTCTCATACAAAAATGTAAAACTCGCTGCAATCGAGGCAAAAAGCGATGAGCAGGAAGTTGGCGAAGGCGTCGGTCAGGCAAAGGAATACGCTGATAAACTGGAACTTGACTTTGCTTATGCCGCAAACGGGAAAAGAATCTATCAGATATGCATGAAAGACGGAAAAGAAGGCGAGATAGACTTCTTCCCGACTCCTGATGAATTATGGAATTTAGTTTTCCCTATCGTACCGGGTGCTGAGCTTGTCGAAGCATGGCTAAATAAATTCCATGATGTACCGTTTGAAGATATGGGTGGTACAAAACCCCCATACTTTTTTCAGGAAATTGCGGTAAACAAAGCTCTTTTAGCCATTGCGGACAATAAAGAACGCATATTATTAACCCTGGCAACAGGTACAGGCAAAACATTAATTGCCTTTCAAATCGCCTGGAAACTTTTTCAAACGCGTTGGAACCTGAAAAGAGACGGCTCA
>BDTH01000005.1 GCA_002923195.1 bacterium BMS3Abin15 | reverse complement strand
CTTCAACCTCAACAGTGTGGGCATCGATCCCGGTCAGTGACGCGCTGAGAATTTTGGAGAGAATAATACATGAAATATATAATAACCGGGTGTGTATTACAACATAAAATATTTTGTGATAACATAATGCAGTTAAAAATGGCGTATTTATATAACAACTTGTTATTATTGTATATCCAACTCAGTCTGGTATAACTAAGAAAACTATATGATTACTTGTGAGCTTAAGGAGAAGACATGTCATACGATATTGAGCTGATCGCAAAAGTCATTTCGCCAATAATCATTCTATTGGTTAGCGCATTAATTAAGCACTATACTGAGCGCCGTTCTAAGCTCGTTTCCTTTATCGGCCATATTTCTTCTTTTACGTTAAGTGGCGAGAACCAAACCCTGATTTTTACTCATAGCATTGTGGTAAGAAATGCAGGCCGTAAATCCGCGAATAATGTAAGAGTAGGCCACAATTTTCTGCCGCCGAATATTCAAATTTATCCTTCCATAAAACACAGCATTGAAGAAAATCCTGGGAGTTGTGCAGAAATTATATTCCCCATACTGGTTCCTAAAGAGCAAGTGACAATTTCATATCTTTATTTTCCACCTGTCACATGGGATCAAGTTAATGCATATACAAAGTCAGATGATGGCTTTGCAAAAAATATCGATGTAATACCAATGCCGCAGCCATCGAAATTAGTGATTGCAATTGTATGGCTGTTAATGTTTATAGGCGCAAGCTTTGTTGTATATTGGCTAATAAAATTGTTGCCATTTCTTTTAAATTAATTGCTAACGTGCCGCTACCGAGAGGGAGTGTACAAGGAAAATGACAGAGAAAAAGGAAGAGTAATCTGACGACATTATAACGCTAATGGGAGGGGAATATGAAGCAATTGATAATAATTTTATTTATAATGATTGTCGCTGCCCCGACTTACGCAGAAAAAAGCGGTAATATATCATTAAATGAGGACTGGAATGTGTGGTATGAAAGAGGTTGGTCTGATGAACCCGTTGTCTTCCATTTCGAAAATATTACCGATAGGCCGGCATTTAAAATAAGAGCATTGGTGAATTGTTATGACCGTGACGGTAAGTATCTGGGACGAGTTAGATTTGAAATGCCCGGTCCGATTCATAAATACTTGATCCCAAAACAGATAGTTCCGAAAGGTACAAAAAAAATGGAAGCTGAAGTTTATAATTCTTGGGAATATGCGCCGTAATCGCCACCAGCTGGGTCAGGTCTTGTATTTTAACATTTAATGTAAAATGTCAAGGGCTGACCCCGATACTCATAATCACATGTTTAACTAATATTTACAAAATCTAGTAGGCATATTACTCGGTGCTTTTCCATAAAAATACACCCCTGCACTAATCCTGTCAATACCAATCTTTCCTCTTGCTTTCCCTACCCATTTTGATATATTTTGAGGTTGTATAAGGTTATTCCCCTTATTTCGAGACCTAATCAATATGGAATTTTGGTTAATAATAGTCTGCCTAATAGCTGGCTTTTGGGCTTTGGGACAAATTGCGAACTATTTTGAACAAAGAAAGAAAGCACAGATTGAAAGAATAAAGGGCGCAAGATGGGAAATAGCAGAAGCAAAAGAAAAAATAGAGGCCCATAAAAGACAAAATGAACAGGATAAACGGGCTGTAGAACTACTTTCTAAAGAAAAATCAAAGGGCTTTCCTTGGCTTGCACAAGCTTACGCCGACTATTTTCATCTCCGACATCTTAAGGAAGCCGACTATTTGGAATACAAGCCTCACCCCGCCAAAACATCAGCTGAGAAAATTCGCGAAATAGCTAAAAAAAGAAGGATTATCGAAAAAAAGTTTCGTATAGCCCAAGGAATTATAAATTATTATCAGCATTTATTCCCCTTTTTAGAAGACTTTCTTGGCGAACCAGAGGAGGAAATTCTCAAATATATTCTTTTAAAAAATATAGAAGAACCAATCAAAGAAGTTGCAGAAATGGGTATCGACCCAGTAAGAGTCTACCTATCTTCTTTATCAGAAGAAGAATATAAGAAACTTTCCTCGGTTGAAAGAAATCAACGTGCCTTAGATAGATATTGGACTAAACCTAAAAGTAATTGGCAAATCGGTCGTGATTATGAACGATATGTCGGATACTTATATGAAAATAATGGCTATAATGTATATTATCAAGGAATCTTGGAGGGCTTTGATGACCTAGGAAGAGACCTAATCTGCAAAAAAGAAAAAGAAACAATTATTATTCAATGTAAGCGATGGGCACAACATAAAACAATTCATGAAAAACATATTAATCAGCTTTATGGAACTGTTATTAAATACACTTTTGATAACCCCGAAGAGAAAGTAAGCGCTGCATTATATACAACTACAAAACTCTCCGAAAGAGCAAAAGAGTTTGCTCAGTATCTTTCCGTTGGAGTTAAGGAGGAATTTCTATATCAGAAATACTCCGCTATTAAATGCAATATATCTCGGCGAAGCGGTGAGAAAATTTACCACCTTCCCTTTGATCAGCAATATGACAAAACGCTAATAGAAGATGAGAGAAACGAATGTTATGTGGAAACAGCCAGAGAAGCAGAAAATCTTGGTTTTCGCCGGGCTTGGAGATGGAAGGGGCAACAACAAGAATAGTTTTATAAATCTATTTATCGGTGAGGACAACTAATGGCAGAAAAACTATATAATCACCTGTAAGCCCTAATAGCATAAAACAAAATGTTTGGAATGCCTGAAGAAATATTTTTAACGATTGTTAGTTCCACAGTTGCGCTGATTATTTCAATCATTGCGCTTGTATATACTGCCAAAACGTATTTACTTAAATCTGGCGCAAATATACGCGGGTCATATGGAATGTGTTCTAGAAATAAGGCTATAGATGTAGGTCCAGAATCGGAAAATGAGACTAAATAGCCCCAAAACTCTTCATTTTTTATTGATATATGTATCTCCTTCTGATATATATACAGAACAATTACTTATTTGCCCGGCGATATCATTAGGTTTTTTGATTGAAGAAATGAATGTGACAATTTCAAGGCTTCCAATATATGACATGGAAAAACGGCATCCCGGCCTCACAGTAGGAACGGCTACAAGTTATTTAGAGGCAGCAACAGTGTCATTAAATGCTGAGCATGAGCCACCTCAGGACTTCCTACTTAATCACGACGAAAAGGAGCACACAACCGAGGTGATGTGGAATCCGCCGAGTAATGGATGTTTAAGAGGATGGGCAAACCGAGACGATGCCACAAGAGATGGGGCATATGCTTGCGCTATTGCTGCGGCTGAGTTGAGCTCGGGTCTTTTCGCCATGAGGCGGGCTGAAACATTGACAGGTGCAGACTATTACGTTGCTCCAAAGGATACAAATCCTGACGATTTGGAAAGTTGTATTCGACTTGAAGTTTCAGGCACACGTTGCGATGAACGAGAAGTTCGACGCCGGCTGTCCAATAAAATACAACAAGTAAAAAGTGGTAGGAGTAGTCTTCCGGCAATTGCTGTAATAGTTGGGTTTAAAACGAAGCAGATCATGATGCGAACTGTCGACAATGACTTGGATTAACAAACATAAAGAGAGTGAACATTTTGCTTCGGAAGCCGAGGTAGCAAAGCGGAAGGGGCAGACTGAGAAGGCACGTCGCCTTTATCATGCAGCTGCAGAAGCAGACGCTGCCGCATTGTCTTTGATTCAACCAGATAAAGAACGCACATTGGGTGTTATAGCGGTTAGCGCTGTTTCACTTTTCTTCAAAGCAGACACCCTCGAGGCTGCGGAGAGGCTAGCTTTTTCAGCTCTTGCTGATGAGAAGATGCCAAAATTCGCTAGGAATCAATTGCAGGAGATCGTTCAGACCATATGGAATGAGAAGATTTTCAAAGCGTCGGGGGTTGAGTTTGTAAAGGGAGAGCTCGTTGTGTCCGTGTCAGGCGGACTGATTGCAGTTGGCGCTGCTCCTTTAGAGCTTGTACACAGGAAAGTCGATGAAATAAAAAATCTCTTTTTTCGGACAGTGGAGATGCTGCTCGATTCTCCTATTCGTCGCCGTGGACTACCCTCTAATGTGATACGAGATCAGTTCCGCCCTTGGATTGTTCAAGCGCCTGCTGGGAGTTACCAATTTGCTCTGCGCATTGAAAAGCCTAGGCAAATGAAGCTTTTTCCACGCGCTACCGCAGCAGTTGAACAGGTGACGAAAAAACTTCTTAACATTGTTGAAGTGTCATC
>BDTH01000004.1 GCA_002923195.1 bacterium BMS3Abin15 | reverse complement strand
GACCCTGGAGTAGAAGAATTTCAGGCCGTACAGGTCGAGCTTGACGGTGCTCCATGAATGGTATTCGAGCAGGTCGTTGAAATAGTCAAGGAGCTGATCGGATGTGAGGTTGTCAATCCGGCAATCGAAATAGTTGCCGATACGCCTGATGGCCCGTGAGTAGGCCTCAATAGTTTTGGGCTGCATACCTCCCAGTTTCAGGCACTTCAGGTGCTTCCGGTAATACTTGTGGAATTGGGGATCATCGGGCATGTTGGTGTTCATTGGAACCTCCTTTCTGTAAGAATTGATAGACAGGGCAACTGCTCTCGCATTATGCTCTGCTTTTATTGCAGAAAAGAGGTGATAACACAATATGTTAATCACAAAAATGACTGTGGCTGCCGGGCTTGTCTGCCGCGCAGCGGCTTCGTCCAACATTGACCGGTTTTACACGCCGCGTCGCTATCGCTTTGCTCTGTGTAAAACCGTCAAGTTAATTCAAACGTTAGATTTAAAAACAAAAAAATGAACAAAGAACTAGAAACAATTGAAGAGTCCGCGAAAGCAGTTCAAGAAGTAGCAAAGACTACTTCAAACGCTATAGATGCCAGTAGAGAAATGGGTGGCTTCATATCCCGATTTGTTTCAGGGCCGCTAGAACAAGGAATAGGTATATTTGAAGACAGGCTAAGGTACATCCGCTGGGAAAGGCAAATTAGATTAATAAAAAGATCCGAAGAATTTTTAATACAACAAGAGTTGCCAAACCCAAATAAATCAATTCCGCTAAAAAATGCCGTACCACTTCTAGAGTATGCAACATTAGAAGAAGATGATTATTTACAAGACATTTGGGCGCGTTTATTAGTAAATGGCACAAACGAATCCACTGGCATTAATATAGAGCGTGCGTATATTGAAATATTAGCGCAAATCTCTGCACTAGAAGCACAAATACTACAAACTATTTACGCATTACCTTTTAACGATATGCGGCATACTGGAGTAATCACTGAGCATCTACCAGTATCAGCAAAAATCTCTGACGAAAAAAACGAAGACAAACTAAACGAGCCTCCATTAGAAATTGTAATGGCTTTAGCTAACCTGGCACGTATTGGTTGCTTAAGGATGCCTCTTACCTGGGGTGGTGGTGAATTATTTTCAAAAATAATACCTACAATAATAGGCAGAGAGTTTGTCGCCGCATGTACGTTTGCAAAATAAAAAAATCTAACAATACGCTGCAGCTGACCAGTCAATACGCCGTTTCGCTTCGCTACACTCTGTATTGCCGGTCAGCTGAGCTAGGTCGTTATGCGTAAAAGATAATGGAAGAACATTCACTAAATTCATCATTCAGAGAAAAGCTCATTGAGCATTTATTCGTAGGTGAACTTCTCAAATTATCATGGATAAATAAGGATTATTCCCTAGAGGTATCAAAACCAGAAGTAGATAATTCTGGATATGACTTAATAATTGAAGCTCAAGGGATACTTCGGCATATTCAGTTAAAAGCAGCTTTTGTAGGCGCTAAAACATCACGCCAAAATATTCATGTATCTTTGGCAGACAAACAATCAGGCTGTGTAGTATGGGTGTATTTTGATAAAAACAATTTAGCTTTGGGGCCTTATTTGTTTTTTGGTGGCAAACCAGGTGAGCCATTACCAGATTTAAGTAATCTCAAAATAGCAAAACATACCAAGGGTGATGCAGATGGTTTTAAAGCAGAAAGACCAAACATAAGAACAATCAATAAAGGTAGCTTTACAATCTATGAAACTATTGAGGCTCTCTATCATGCCTTGTTTAAATAATTATGAGATTAATTCAATGACGTTACAAGACCTCGGTAAAATACTACACGAAATGTACTTCGATTCAGAGGAAGGTGAGGCTGTCGCCATGATTCACCTTTTTGGTGTTAAATACGCTCAAGACATTAAAGAACTTGGAGTTTCAAAAAAGGCAATTGCTAAGGAGGCAGGTTTGAGAGAATCTTACGGCACTGAAATAAGTAAAGGCGTAAAACTGTCAAGGTATGTCAGTGTCAAATAATCGCATAACAAATAGCTCCAGCGGACAGTTTAAAGTGGCACTTGTTTTGCATTCGCAAAAACGCGCCACTTTAAACTGCCGCTGAGCAAGGCGATAGGATGGACCGCTTCGCGCTCCATCCTATCGGGCCGGGCTGTTCAAGCAACGCCATGGATAGATTCCGCGCTTCGCGCTCCACCTATCCATGGCGTTGGAGCCGACTGCGATTCTCGGTGTCTGCGCAAGCAAGCTTGCTCCGCCACCTGCGAGTCTCGCGGCTCAACAGCCCGGCCCGTTAGGGCAAGAAAGGAAAAGAAATGATGAGAGCAAAAAAATCTGATTTTCTAAACTATGAAATATGGATTCTCACCTTTGGCGGTGGTCTTCAAAGATCTGGAGTTTATGCAGATAATATCTCTGATGCCAATAAAACTGAATTTCGCAATAGCGTAAAAGATAAAATTAATACCCTTGTAATAAACAAATATACAAAATCACCAGTAACATCCAAAGAGCATATAAATAATCTCGTTAATATTAAAAACTGGATAAATTCTAATCATTCACATGTTTTAAAAAATCAGAATATAAAACTAGGCATTGTTCAAAAGCTACTAAATCTTTATTTAAAATATCAGTGGTGTTTAGGGCTGGTAAAAACGCCGCCACATTGCCCGTTTGACAGAATAATAATTTCAAAAATGCAGCTATCTAACCCTCCTGCATGGACACAACTAGATTCAGTTGATACATATAAAATGCTGGTAACAAAAGCTACAGAGCTAGCAGGCAATAAATCAATATCAGAGTGGGAGCTAGATGTATTCTCACGCAGATAACAAAAGCCCTAACAATACGCTGCAGTCAAAAGCGTCGCGATTTTTGCAAAGCAAAAATACGCGCCCCTTTCGCCTGCCGCTGAGCTAGGGTTGGGTTTCAAAGAAATTAGTCACATAAAATAAATACCATAGTAAGGAGATTACCAATGAGTTTTGATGAGAAAATAAGTGCATTATCAGAGAAAATTCCTTCTTTAATTGATCACTTGGAAACTGAGGAAGCCACCAAGAATGCTCTCATCATGCCTTTTATAGCATCTCTTGGCTACGATGTTTTTAATCCTCAAGAAGTTGTCCCTGAGTTTGTGGCAGACCATGGCACCAAAAAAGGTGAAAAGGTTGATTATGCCATTATGCAAGACAATGAAGTAATAATTTTAATTGAATGCAAACAGGCCAAAAGTAATCTAAGCGAAGCAAATATGAGTCAACTTTATCGGTATTTTGCCGTTACAAAGTCCCGCATTGCTATTTTAACAAATGGTGTAAATTATTTATTTTTCTCTGACCTTGAAGAACCTAACAAAATGGATGCACGTCCATTCTTAGAATTGGACATGCTAAATCTGAGAAAGAATTTATTGGCGGAAGTGAAAAAATTAGGAAAAGAAAAATTTGACCTTGATAGGATGCTAAGTACTGCAAATGAATTGAAATATACTTCCCAGATTAAAAAAGTAATGGTGAAACAATTTGAAGACCCAGATGATGCTTTTGTAAAATATTTCTTTAAAGCTACCAATAGTGGGGCTCATTTCACGGCATCAGCCAAAGAACAATTTACTGAGTTTGTAAAAAAAGCATCTTCTCAGTTTGTTAATGAGAGTGTTAGTGATTTCCTCGAATCGGTGAAAGCTGTACAAAATGAGGGAGAAAAAGCAGAAGAAGAGGAAAAGCCGGTAGAAAAAACAGACGGGATAATAACCACGGAGGAGGAATTGGAAGGTTATCAAATAGTCAGGGCAATAGTCTGTCAGAAAATTCCCCCTAACCGTGTTGCTCATCGTGATACAAAATCATATTTTGGCATTCTTGTTGATGACAATAATAGAAAACCTATTTGCAGACTCCATTTCAACGCAAGTCAGAAGTATATTGGTCTTTTTGATGAAGAAAAAAAAGAAACACGTCATCCAATTACCGAGGTAACTGATATTTATCAGTTTTCAAAGGAGCTATTGGACAATCTGAGTTTATATCTGGAATCGGAGTGAAAAAACCCAACACTTAGAAGGCCCCCGGTTGTCAAGGCAAAAAC
>BDTH01000003.1 GCA_002923195.1 bacterium BMS3Abin15 | reverse complement strand
TCCCATAAAGAAAAGCATGAGATGTCACATCTTTATGAGGGCAAAATTAAAAACATGGGTAACGCCGGAAGAAACGGCGGAGAATATTACACCCCTCGCCCGCTTATTAAAACAATTGTAAAAGTGGCAGCGCCTGAAATTGGCAATAAAATCTATGACGGCGCTGTTGGTTCTGCGGGTTTTTTGTGCGAAGCGTTTGATTACCTGAAAAACAGCAAGAAGCTTACAACAACTGATGTTAAAACTTTGCAAAAGAACACATTTTACGGAAAAGAGAAAAAGTCATTGGCATACATCATCGGTACTATGAATATGATTTTGCATGGTATAGAGGCTCCTAATATTGTTCACACCAATACCCTTTCAGAAAATATCTCTGATATACAGGAAAAAGACCGGTACGATGTTATCCTTACCAATCCTCCCTTTGGCGGTAAAGAGCGTAAAGAGGTACAGCAGAATTTTCCCATCAAAACCGGAGAGACGGCGTTTCTCTTTTTACAGCACTTTATCAAGATTTTAAAAGCCGGTGGGAATGCCGGAATTGTTATAAAAAATACTTTTTTATCCAATACCGATAACGCTTCTATCTCTTTGAGAAAAACACTGCTTGAAAGCTGTAATCTCCACACGGTTCTGGATATGCCGGGCGGAACATTTACCGGGGCCGGGGTTAAAACGGTTGTATTGTTCTTTGAAAAGGGAGCGCCAACTAAAAAAGTCTGGTATTATCAGCTTAATCTGGACCGTAATCTTGGAAAAACCAATCCGCTGAATGAAGATGATTTGGCTGAGTTTGTCGAACTTCAAAAGGAAAAACAGGATTCTGGAAACTCATGGTCGGTTGATGTTAAAAATATAGACCAGGCCACCTTTGATTTATCTGTAAAGAATCCCAACAATAAAGATGAAACGGTTTTACGGGAACCGAAAGAGATTTTGAAGGAAATTGCTAAACTGGATAAAGAGAGCGCAAAAATAATGGATAATTTAAAATTGATAATTGACAATGAAAAATAGAGATGTTGCGGAAGGTGAAAGAGTTAATTTAATGGATAATGGACAATTGAAAATTAAAAATGAGAAGAACAATGGATAAAGCGAATAAAGTACAACTGTTTCAAAAACAAGAAGTAAGAACTCATTGGGACGAAGAAAACGAAAAATGGTATTTCTCTGTGATAGATATTGTTCAAATCCTTTCGGAGAGTAAAGATGTAAAACAATACATTAAAAAAATGCGTAGTCGTAATCCGGAATTAAATTTCAACTGGGGTACAATTTGTACCCCCCTTGAAATGATTGCTGCAGATGGGAAAAAACGTAAAATACAAGCAGCAGATACCGAAGGTATTTTAAGAATTATCCAATCTATCCCGTCTAAAAAAGCAGAACCTTTTAAACTATGGTTGGCAAAAGTAGGAGCAGAACGCATTGAAGAAACCGAAGATCCTGAACTCGCTTTTGACCGTGCTATGGAAACCTACCTTGCCAAAGGATATTCCAAAGAGTGGATAAATCAACGCCTTAAAAGTATAGAAGTACGCAAAGAACTGACTGATGAATGGCAAACAAGAGGCATGAAAAAAGGCCTGGAATACGCCATACTCACCAATGAACTAACCAAGGCCTGGGCAGGGAAAGATATAAAAGAGTATAAAAAGCTTAAAGGGCTGAAAAAAGAGAACCTACGGGATAATATGTCCAATTTGGAACTGGTGTTAAATATGCTTGCCGAAGCGTCTACAACAGAAATATCGAAAGAGAAAGAACCCAAAGGATTAGCGTCAAATAAAGATATTGCCCGTAAGGGTGGTAATGCGTCTAAACAAGCAAGATTGGAGATTGAAAAACAAACCGGGAAATCAATTGTGACAGGTAAGAATGCGGATAAACTTTTGGGGAAATCCGGTTATAAGAAACTTGAGAGCAGTAACGAAGATGAGTAGGAATATGAAAGTTTTGAAGAAGGTGAAAGAGCTTATATGAAAAAAGGATGGGAGATATCAAGTATTGGTGATGTGTGCGAAAGAACATTTAACATCAATTGGAATAATGAAAACGGACCACGTAAATATATCGATCTTTCCACAGTTTCAAGAGAAACGTTCACAGTCATTGAATGCCAAGTTGTCAACTCTCAAAATGCACCGAGCAGAGCAAAAAAAATAATTTCAGATAACGATGTGCTTTTTGCCACTACTCGTCCAACTTTAAGACGAGTAACTATTATTGAAGACAAATATAACAATGCTCTTTGTAGCACTGGTTTTACTGTTTTAAGACCCCAAAAGGCCAGGGTTCTGGCGAAATGGCTCTTTAATATTCTCATAACTGATGGGTTTATGGAGTATATCGAGAAAAGGCAAAAAGGGGCTAGTTATCCTGCGGTTACTGATAATGATGTGAAGAAATTTATAATCCCCGTCCCCCCACTCCCCGAACAAAAACGCATTGTAAAAATCCTCGACAAAGCATTTCAAGCCATAGACAAGGCAAAAGCCAATGCCGAAAAGAATTTACAGAACGCACAAGAGTTGTTTGAATCTTATTTGAATGGGGTATTTGCTAATCCGGGAGAGGATTGGGAGGAGAAGATGTTGGGGGAGGTTTGTGAAGTTATTGGTGGTGGAACCCCATCAAAAGCGAACTCTAAATTTTACAATGGTGATATTAATTGGGCTACCGTCAGAGATATGAAAAATGAAATTATCAATGACACGGAATATAAAATTACCGTAAACGCTGTAAAAAACAGCTCAACTAATATTATTCCAAGAAATAATGTAATTATTGCTACACGGGTTGGTTTGGGTAAAATTTGTTTGATTGAGAACGATACAGCCATTAATCAAGATTTAAGAGGAGTAATTCCGATTCATCCAAATAAACTGTCTGTAAATTTCTTGTACAGATGGTTTAAATTTATCGCTCCTAAAATTGTAGAAGAAGGTACTGGTGCAACTGTTCAAGGTGTAAAGCTACCTTTCATTAAATCTCTGATTATTTTTTTTCCATCCTTAAAAAAACAAAAAGCCATCGTTCTAAAACTCGATACCCTCTCCACCGAAACAAAACGCCTTGATAAAATCTATCAGCAAAAAATAGCTGATACAGAAGAATTAAAAAAATCCATTCTGAAAAAAGCATTTGAGGGGGAGTTGTAGAATATGAAAGAAAAAATAAAAATAATACAAGAAAATAAGCTTAAAGTTAAAAAATATCTCGGTTTAGAAAATGTAAGTGTTCTTGCAGGAGCTGGTACAAGTTGGCACTTGGGTGCTCCTGTAATCAGAGAGATTCCAGAAGGATTAAAGAAAATTTGTAAAGACGACATTGAAACATACTTTGGAGCAGACACAAATCCTTCTTACGAAGACCTGTTTAATTGTTTACAGGCTGATATATTTATTAAAGAGAAAAAAGGTGATTCTGTTGCAGAAATTAATACATCTATTAAGAATATGCAACAATGGCTTTTTGATAACTGCAATACTGAGAAAACGACATTAAATACGACTGATGATGAAAAGTTAAATAAAAACAGATACCATTATCACGAAGT
>BDTH01000002.1 GCA_002923195.1 bacterium BMS3Abin15 | reverse complement strand
TTTTCTTGTTATCAACCCTGTTGGAATGATATCCGGTTAGAAATAACATGGCCTGGCAAAAAATACGCAATAAACTCTTTTGGTTTTTAAGTAGATATCAGGAAACTATATAATAACTTGTTCGGCGTAAAAGAAATAATGGAGAAGCATCGTGCAAGATCATTACAAAAAATTTGACCTCACCGATAAAGTTGCCCTGATTACTGGCGCAAGTGAGGGCATTGGTCGCGATATAGCAATTGGCTTATCTGAAGCTGGTGTTGACATAATTATTTGCAGCCGTCGTGAAGAAAAGCTATTGGAAGTAAAAGAGATCGCAGAGAAAACTGGCCGCAAAGTTCAGACATATGCCATTGACATCCAAAATGTTTCTGAAATTGAAGGTCTAAAGGCATTTATAAAAGCAAAAACAGGCAAGGTTGACATTCTAATCAACAATGCAGGCTATGCTGTCACAAAGCCAGCATGGGATGTTTGCGAAAATGATTGGGACACAATGGTTGATACAGGTTTTAAGGGTTTGTTTTTTTGCTGTCAAGCAATCGGTTCCATTATGCGTGAGAACGGGTACGGGAAAATAATAAACCTCAGTTCTACTTTCAGTCAAAGTATTGTACCTGGTCGTTCCGTTTATGCTGGAATAAAAGCTGGTATTGACCATCTCACCGAAGCCCTCGCAATGGAGTGGGCACCTCATGGTATAAGAGTTAATGGTCTTGCTCCAACCGCTGTAAACACACCCAGTCGTCAAGTAACATTACAAGGTCCAATTTTAGAGAAAGTTCTTGCTCGTATTCCGTTGGGGAGGCTTGCCACACCAGGGGATTTAATCGGAGCAGTAATTTATCTTTCAAGTGAGGCTTCAGATTTTGTTACAGGTCAAACCTTATTCGTTGACGGTGGGTGGGTAGCAGCGAGTTGATCACATCAAATAAATGAACGGCATCGCCGAACCAAAGCATTCACCAGACGGCAAGAAGCGCGGCGGCGCTGGCGCGTCAAGTTTGGGTGGGCCGCTGGTGATGCAGGCCGTTGTGTGTAAACAAAACAGATCATGAGTGATAAGAAATACAGCTTTCTAATTAATGAGGCATCTTACAAAAAAGAAGCATACTATGCGTTCTCATCTAAGTTTGAAGGCCGTGGTGCTTTTGAGAGTTTTTATCAATCATTACCATCCGATTTTTACAAAGATCAATTTTTAAGAGTTTCAAACCTGTATTTGTTCATGGTGAAAACTGGTGATTGGCATTTAAAAGACACCGGTTACAACAAAAATATAGAATATTTTTCCAACTCATATAAAGCCATAACTATTTTCTCCCTAATAGAGTCTCTCTCTGACGAAGAGTATGTAGGCTTTCATGGGTGGTTGAGAGAGCAAGGTGAAATTTTCCCCATACAAGACATGGACGAATTAAATATCCTACATGAAAAATATAAAAAATCATTTGGCTCTATAAGGAGGTGTGTTTCGTTTTTTGAAAATTTACCATCAAACATAAAAGATAATCTTTGTTCATCAATAACAATTAAGGGTAAATCGGTTCAAAGTATTAAAAAATTTGCTCAAATTTTATATGACTTCAGAAGTAAGTTTGTACATCAAGGAGACTTGATATTAATGCTAGATTCTTCGCCAATATTTGATGTTTATAATAAAAATTTGATCCTAAGTAAGTTTTCAATTGAATTACTGCAAGACACATTTGAAGAAGGTGTAATTGCATATTTTAATAATAAAATCACACAATAAAGCGTTTGAGTCGGACTCGCTGAAGCTCGCCGCTCAACTCCACGTTATGAAATATAGAAAATTGGTGCTCTATGGATAGTTGGTGGCAATTAGGAGAATGGGCAGGCGTTTCAGGGAGCGAATTGTCGACATATCGAATTACATGCCCCTTTTGTATGGAGAAAGGAAATTTTGAAACTGCTTTCCATGCAGAAAAGAGCAAACCTAATTCTCGGAAAAAACTAAATTTTGACACGCTAAAATGCGGTAACTGCGCTGGCTATGTCATGTGTCTGTGGTCTAAATCATCAAACAGTTTTGACCATAATGGTATCCATTCTTACAAGGTGTTACCTTGGCCTTTGAAATACGAGGGCCATCCTGAATTTTGGCCAGAAGCTATTGGAAGGTATTGGTTACAAGCAAAAAAGAGCTTAGTTGATGAAAACTGGGATGCTACGGCAGTAATGGCAAGGAGTGCGCTCCAAATATCTTTAAGAGATCATGGAGCAGCGGGACGGAACCTTAAACAAGAAATTGATGATCTTGCTGAAAAAGGAATTTTGCCACCAATAATAAAAGATTGGTCAAATAATATAAGGGAACTTGGTAATGATTCTGCACATCCTAAACCAGATCAACCTCCAACTGATCCTCAAGATGCAAGAGACATCGTTAAGTTTTTAGATTTCCTTTTGGAGTATTTATATAATTTGCCGCATCAAATAGAAAAATACAGAGAAAGAAAAGAAGAAAACAATTCATAACAAGGCGCTGCAAGGGACAAGCGGGCAGCGCGGTTTTCCGGAAATCAACCTTGCAATCAAGTTCACAAATTTATCAAAGCCCAGTGCTACAAATCCCGCTTGCCCCTGAGCTTGAGCGTTAGGCAAACAAAAAGTGGAGAAGTAATGAGGAAACTTGCGCTAATACTCTTTTTCGCATTATTGGTTTCAGCATGTGCGGTGCAACAGCAGTACTACTTGAAATCTAATTTAAACAATATATCTATAGGGCAAACTAAACAGCAGCTATTGGAGATGTTTCCAGGTCAGAATAGCATTGGTGGAGCTCCACCAATGCAAATAAGAGCCGCACAAAAAAGTAATGGAAAACTTATAGAAGTTGGCGAGGTACTAATGACAGACGGTGTTTCGGCTACAGTTGCATATTGGTTTCTTTTTGAAGATGGAGAGCTAGTACAGTGGGGTCAACCAGCGGATTGGAAAGAGGTCAAGGCTCGCTATGAAATTAACTATAATCCATCAATCGGAGTGACGAACTAATTTACCTAACAAGGCATGTGTACTCGGACAGGAGTTTATAGAAAAGTGGTGCTCAAGAAAAATTAACCAAATAATTACAATAAGTTGATGTTGAAAAATTGTAAGACCCTACTTTTTAAAAAATGGTTGACAAAATCGCCAAAAAATATGTAATGATAAAATCTTCAACATTGTAACTGCTTGATTTTACGAGATGTCAAGTTGGGTCTTACAGCTTTTTTAACGTATCTTGCTGTAATCGTACAGATATTTTCTTTTTTCCTATAAACTTCTGTCGGACGGCAAATAGCGCCGCTCGTTCCTCGCTCTGCTCTTTTCCGCCGGTGATTTGCGACGAACCCCGCAGTGAAAGGCCGCGTTAGGCGCGATTTTGGGTGGAATACAGGCGTGAGTAGGGCATAAGGAAATCGTTTTTCTGTCTGTTAGCAGGTCATTTGTTTTATTGCAATCAAATTTTTAAAAATTGAAGTAATTTTCTTTAAAAGTGTTGAAAATTGAAATACT
>BDTH01000001.1 GCA_002923195.1 bacterium BMS3Abin15 | reverse complement strand
TTTACCCATCTGTTACTTTTGTCAAGTTCCGTCTCAAATGGATGTTCGAACTCGAATAATTCAATCTGATGCTGTGATGTGTATCGTATCATAAGTACAAGCTTTATGACTACAAGATACGAAAAAACTTGCACTTATAGGCCGGTTTTACCAAATTAAGTTATTGACATTTAATTGTTTATAACCTTATCAGCAAGCCCTACTTATCCCAGGGAAGATTGATTCTATTTCCTTTGGGAAAAGCGATTTGTGAATTTTATGACTTTTTGCAATGTCATCTCTTGCAAAATAAAAGGTTTGATTTTCCGTGGGAAAGTCAAATGTTAAGATGTTGAAGGTTAAATTTGGGTTATTCATCTGTTTATAATTTATATTACATTGGTATACATTCTTTTATGTTTTGTCATGATTTTTGCTTCCTGCGGCGCAAAAATCCCGCCAAAACTGTTTTTCTCTTTCTTTTATACCAGGGGTTGACACCCTTGGCTATAACATGTGACCCCTACGGGGTCGGATAATCATGGTCCTGTGTGTCGAACTTGTTCGTTATGGATGTTTCATGGTTATTAAAATTCTATGAAGTTAATCTTTATGTGTTATGAGTAATATTGTTATTATTTTTATTATATTAATACTCTGTTGTGTATGACCTTTACTTGGTCTGTTATTTGAATAGTAAATCCGCACTCGTTGCAAACGGCGCGAGTTTACCGGGTTGCGTAAGTTTTATTTACTCCACACCTTGATTCTCTTTTGGTATTCGTTCTTAGGTAAACCTAATTTGGGATTTACTACTGTGCACAATTCATCTAATTTTTCAATTGCAATTTTACCGGTAAAAATAGAGTTCTCAACCAGGTTGTCGAATATCCATAAATGGCCGTGTATTTCTAAATTGTTTGCCCTGGCAAACTTTCGCAGGGTATTGTCGCTTGTAACAAGGACGGCGTTTATTTTTCGGGCTTGGTAAAAGGCGGAGCAATCTTGATCGGAAAGTGCAGGTTTTGTCGTCCTAATCATTAGGACTTCTATAAAATCTTCTTCAGCCATATCATCAACAATTAATTTTCCTGTTTCGATGTAGGGAATCAGTTCTTCTTTTTGTTCTTCAAATAGTTCTTCAAGGATTATGGCTGTTGTATGAAACTCGAATTCAAGCTGAAAGAAATAGGGCAGGATTTTAAGCTCCACCAAATCGATTAATATGTTGGCATCGTTGACAATAATTTTCACAGGGCAACAAATTCTTTACGAAATTCAGCTAATTTCTGGTTGGATAAATTGGCGGCTTTGCTCAATGAAATAACTTCTTCGGCTGCTGCCCTGAAAATTAATTGCTTAAAACGGTAAGTGTGCTCACTACCTTTGTAATGGCCTAATCCTTCTTCAGTGCGATTGTGGCTAATCCATTTACGGAATGCAATAAATTGCGATTCGTTAATTATCTGCAAATCCTTTGCCCTTGCCATAATTGCTTGTAATGATATTCCGTAAGTCTCCTTAACAGCAATTAGCTCAGGTAAATAAAAATGTGAGCGCACATTTCCGGTTTCAAACTTAAAGGTTGGTTCAGGGATAAGCATGGCTCCGGCAAACCGGAAGCAAAATTTTTCTTTTTCTCTATCTGAAATATTGGCGTCAAGCTTCAGGATTAAATGTCCCAGCTCATGTAAAGCAGTCAAACGCTTGCGTTCTACAATGTAATTTTTGTTTATCACGATGATGGGTATTTTCCCATCAGCCCATCCTGAAAACCCGTCAAATTCGTCCGGGGCATCAATTTCTACTACTTTTACCTCGTTGTCTTCCAAAAGGTCAATTACATTAGGCAAAGCATTGAGTCCGAGCTTCCATTTACTTCTGACTTGTAATGCTGCTTTCTCAATATCATTGATATTGGAAATTCCCATGTGTTTAATTGGGTTGTCAAACTCAGCAGTAATGTTCAGGAATTGTTCCACTTCGATATATCGTTCTATAAAATCGGAAACGGTTTGTTTGATGGCGTTTAACTTTTTAACGGATAGTTTTTGTTTTTTACGAAATTCTACATTTTCAATTTCAACAGTAAAAGGACGGAAAAAGTAGTCGGGTTTAACATTTAAGGCTTTGGACAAGGCAAGCAGGATAGCACTGTCCGGCATCATTTGACCTTTTTCGTATTTAGAGATGGCATTCTTAGACACGATATTCCCCATTTTCTCAACTAACTGGTCTTGAGAAAGGGCGGCCAGGGTTCTGGCACTTTTAAGTCGCTTGCTGAAAATTTCTTTCATCTTTGGCAGTGTTTGGTTTACAAATTACTGCAAAAGTACAAAAATGTAAACCAAAAAGCAAGTTTTTATGTGGTTATTGAATTTGTGTTGTTGGGATAGCTGTTTGCATGATTTTTAATTAGAAGGTATCTAGAAAATCGTAAAGTGCTGGTAGTAGATTTCTTCTAAACTCGAATTGCGTAGCTGTTTTAGGTAATATTTCAGGATTTGTGTTGGGCGTATTATCTCCCCAGAGGCATTGCATATCCGGGAAGGTTTCTTTGGCGTTAAAATCATTAGATGATATCCATTCCCAGATTTTTTTTCCTAATGTTTTGTTGTCAATATTACAAGTTGGGTTGTTTTTCCGAATGTAGAGGATAAATTCATCATTCCCCATTTTGATTGTTGAATTTTTTTTCATTGCAGTAATTTTTTTGGGTTGGTAATTTTCTTTCCAGTCATAGTCTATATTTGGATAATAGAATTGTGGTTCCATATCGGGAATAAAGTGTTGTGGGAGGTTTTTTATTAAATTATATGTACTTATTAATTCTTTACCATCCGGATTTTCGAATTCCCATTTTCTTCCTAGTTGAGTCAACGAATTGATAAAGAATAATGCTTGTTCGTAGTTTGACATTTGGGCGCGCAAAGTTTTGATATACTCATATTTTTCTTTTTGTGATAGTACCCACCATTTTTGTTGGTCAATGTATTTTACAGTCTGAAACAGATGGCGAAAGTAATGACCCAGAAGATGCTGATTTCCGCTAAAGAGCTTTTGTTTTGTGTCATAGATATCGGTTTCTTTTAGTTCATCGAAAATCCCTCTTTTTGAGTATTTTAAATTTTTATAGTAAATTGAGTTATCGGTTTTATTATTACAAAAAAAGACTACGGCTACAACTTTTTTAATAGCATTAATCAATTTTGTTATCTGATCCTCTTCAAGTATTGGAGTAAGGTAACCTTTTAATT